>DAOVNN010000156.1 GCA_030630165.1 Candidatus Krumholzibacteriota bacterium | reverse complement strand
TAGACTGAATCCGGCTCGGGCGTAGCAACCTCGGAATCGAAGTGGCACTGACGGCAATAGCATATCGGGCACGCACTCTGGCAATTATGACACCCGATGCAGTTTGCGAATGTCTTCACCATTTCCTCGAGACCATTGACCATCGCGTCGATCTCAACTGCCGCGGCTTTCCTTGCCTCGCCTGCCTTCTCTTTCAACTCCTCAGCCTTGACGTACCAGCTTGAAGCATCTGCGTCAAATTCTCCGAGCAGTGCCTCGCCCTTGTTGCTGCGGCTGATGGCGATCGTCTTTCCTTCGGTTCCATACCTGCCGAAATGTATATCTGAATCGACAAAAGAGAAGTCAGTGCACACGGTGCATATTCGTTTGATTCCGTTTGTTACCCTTTCCTCTTCGGCAAGGATATCGTCGAATTTTTTCTCCGAGCCATCCGGATCATCCGTATAATCTCCGAGAGGTACCGCGCCCGGGCAGTCATAACTCGCTAAAACGACATTGTCGAGATGCACCTGGTTCAGTTTTGTAAGCTCGATAGCAGCCTTTATCTCGCAGGGGCGCATAAGGGCCAGCACCTTCATCTTCCCCTCGCCCTTTCGGGTGAGAGCCTTGAGCGCTTTGGCCCCCTGGACCGGCATCACCGGTGCCATGGGGGTCGCCTGATCCAGGACTGCGGCATCCTTCATAAGAATCCACGCGTAGGAATCACCGGCGGGCACTCTTACCGGCATCAGCACTGCGTCTATGCCGCCATTCTCAATCGAGTCTTTGACGAACGCCCTGATTGCGGCTTGCGTATCAGCGCCTTCGAGTTTTCTGCTTTTCAATTCTCTGTCACTCATAATAGACCTGTCGGCGGCTGGTTATCTCTCTCTTACCGCCTCGGCTACTTCCTTCATCAATTGCGTGTTCGTGAAATGTTTCGTTCTCAGGGCTCCTGAAGGACAGCTGCCGAAACAGTTTCCACAGCCCCTGCAAACGGCTTCGTTTACTACCGAAATCGCCCTGTCATCGTCGAAATATATGGCGCCGTAGGAACACACCTCGAGACAGGTAAGACAACCTGTACAGTATGCTTCGAGGATCTCGGATACCTTTACCTCGGGAGTGATCTTCTGACCGGGTATGAGCTGTGTGGAGATCCTGCCGGCGGAAGCCTGGGCAAACAGCATGGAAGAACTTATCCCTCTCGGCCCCTGGGCCGCACCGATAATAAAGATACCGTCAGTGGTCGTTCCAATCGCATTCGTCGACTGATGTTCTTCCTCGAAAAATCCTGTCTCGTGCAGTGGGATCTCGAGCAGCCCGGCCAGCGCCTCCGTACCCTCGGCGGGGAGCATCGCTGGTGCGACGATGACCATATCGTACTCCTGCTTCGACTCGGCCCCATCCATTCCAGTAGAAACAACAGACGCACCATCGACTTCCAACTTGCCGAAACGCCTGAATTCTACACCTCTCGCCGCAATCTCGTCGTAGAACTTCTGATCCTCCTTATAGGGGAGGCAGAGGTCCCTGAAATACTCGACGACTTCGATCTCCGTTGACTGATCCTTTATATAGCCAGCGATCTTCATCATGTAGCTGCAGCATATCTGCGAACAATAGCCCCTCTCGCTTCGCCCTCCACAGTGAACCAGCGCTACCGATTTCGGCTCTTCGCCGTTGCGCATAGCCAGTTTCCTGTCAGTGGCCATCATCCGCTCGATCTCTATAGATGAGTGGACTTCGTCCTTTTCGGAAAAGTCGAAACCGGGCAGTCCGTTGATTTCGGGAAGCTTGAATCCTGTCGCGACTATTACTGCTCCGACTACCAGTTCCACGCCCTCTTCTTCGTCACCGGAACCTATGGTCACCTCGTAATTACCGAGGAAACCGATAACACTCTTGATTTCAGAGTCGAGGTAGAGCTTGATGTGTTCGTTATTTTCGACCTCACCCCGGTACGAACTGAGCTTATTTACTTCACCGCCCTGCCTCGGTAGAAGCCTGTTCAAACCGGCAGAGACCCCACCCAGCTCAGAGGACCGCTCGACAAGAAAGACCGTTCTCTCCTCCCCTGCCAGGGCAAGGGCTGCCTCCATGCCGGCTATGCCTCCACCCAGGATCAGCACATCGGGAGTGATGTCCAGCTGCTTTTCAAAGAGTTCAGACTGGTACAGGACCCTCTTGATACCGCCACGGATGTACTGCACCGCCTTTTCAGTAGCCTTGTCCTTGTCAGGGATTATCCACGCACAGTGTTCACGGATATTTACCATCTTGTACAGAAAAGGATTCAGGTCAGTCTTCTTGCAGACATTTATGAATGTCGTATTGTGGTCCCTCGGCGAACAAGCCGCGATCACGAGATGAGTAAAGGCATTTGACGTGATCTCCTCTTCAAGATAGGTCTTGCCGTCACCCGAGCAGAGGAGCCCGTAGTTTTTTACGACCAGCTCGACATCATCATACTCACCCGAAGAAAGCAGTTCCTCACTGATCTTCTCGATGTCCACCCTCTCGGATATGTTGGGTCCGCATTCGCAGATATAGACGCCGACTTTGGCTTTCATCTACTCACCAGTCTCTGATTCGGCTGCTACCGGTTCCGGCATGGCGCTAAGAAGTGCCATAACTTTTCCGGCTGCAGCCTCGGCCTGTATCACAGATGTCTGAATGTCCTTGGGCCCCTCGGCGGAGCCGGCTACAAAAATACCTTCCCTCGAAGTCTCTATAGAGCCGATATTCTCACTGAGCGACCTGATAAATCCGAACCCGTCGAGTTCTATCCCGAGGATTCCGGCAAGCGCCGCGGTTCCCTCTGTCGGTACTATCGCTGCAGCGAGGATGACCATGTCGACCTCCACAGCCTGTTCTTTGCCCTTCCCGTCGGGGTAGTTCACCTTAAGGCCGCTCCCGTTGCCTGAAACGCAAACATCGGCCATCGAGGAGCAGAAGCGCATCTCGGTATCAACGCCGTTGATCCCTTCATAAAATTTCTGGTAAGTCTTGTCATGTACACAGATGTCCGAGTGAATATTTGTGACGACGGCATCCGGAATTTTATGCTTCAGGAAATGAGCAAATTTCAGTGAGTACATACAGCAGACGCTCGAGCAGTATCCCACTTCTTTTCTACCGACGCAGTGTACTATGGCAATCTTTGAGGGAACGCTTTCCGTATCCCTTATCGTCATTTCACCCTCCGTCGGACCGTTGGATGCAAAGAGCCTCTCGAATTCCAGTGGTGAAAACACACCAGGGAATGAGCCATATCCAAGCGTCTCCAGACTCGACACATCATATGTACTTGAACCTGTCGCGATGACTATTGCTCCGACTTCAATAACCAGTTCCTCATCCTTGTCGTCCAGCTTGATCGCTCCGAACATGCAGGCCTCCGCACATGCATTGCACTCATCACTTCCATTAAGCCTCGTGCAGTGCTGCGGATCGATGGTCGGCACATTGGGAAGAGAACCCGCCGTGGGAACGTAAATAGCCTTCATCTCCCCCAGATCTTCTTCCCACTCGTTGTTGATCGACACAGGGCATGGTTCGTAGCACATGCCGCATCCGATACAGTCAGTCATGCTGACGTATCTGGCGCCCTTCTTTATATTGACCTTGAATTCTCCGACGGACCCTTCAACAGTCTCTACCGTCGAGAGGGTCATTGTCTCGATATGAGGATTCTGCAGGACATCCTGCTGAACCGGCGCTACCATGCATGTCGAGCACTCGAAGTTGGGGAAGCTCTCCTCGTCCTTTATCGCCATCCCCCCGATCAGGGGAAGTTTTTCGACAAGATAGACCTTTTTCCCGGCGTTTGCGAGGAGAAGCCCCGCTTTCATTCCGGCAAGCCCCGCTCCGATAATCAGAACACTATCCCTGCTCATTCCTCACACTCTTCGTCAAAGTCGTTGATTGTTGTTTATCGGACTCGGCCCAAGTTCCTTGATCTTCTCGGTAAAACTGTTTACGACTTCCGCGTACCTGTTTCCCTCTGCAGCGGAAATCCAGGCCAGCTGTATTCTCTCCGGCTCGAGTCCGAGTGTCTCGAGCACCTTCTTTAATTGAGCGTAGCGTCTCCTCGTAAAGTAGTTGCCCTTGCCGTAGTGACAGTCACCTGGATGACAACCCGCGATGAGGATCCCGTCAGCACCGTCGAAGAAAGTGGATAGAACGAGATTGTGATCGACGCGGCTCGAGCACATTACCCGCACGACCGAGAAAGCCGGTGAGATCTCGATTTTCGTTGACCCTGCAAGGTCGGCTGCAGCGTAGGTGCACCAGTTGCAGAGAAATCCAACTATGTTAGGACTGAATTCCTGTTCTTTTTCTGTCATATCCGTTTTGCCAGCCGGTTTTATTCCGGCGAAAAGAAATAAGGGAGCACCCGGAAAATAAGGTCCACCGTGCTTGTCTCGGTCGAGCGCTCCCCCGTGGTCCTTTAAATCTGTACCTGTGCCGTGTGCTTGCCTTCTCCATCAGTCGTAAGCATGAGAAGGGGCTTGCCGGTCTTCTCGCACCAGGCCTTCATGTCCGTCGGAAACGAAGGACAATCGGCCAGGACTTCGAGAATATCGCCAGCGTTCATCGTCGGAATCTTGGCGACGACTTTGAGAATCGGCTGGGGGCACTTCAGTCCCGTCGCGTCCAGTTGCTCGGTTGCCATTTTCTATCCTCCTTGATAGATGTTTTTCAGGACCCTAGAAAGAAAGCGTAAGCTCGGCGCCCTGTACGGCCCCGACAAACGTCGTCGCGCCGACGATTTCCGCTTCCTCTATGAAATCCTCTTCCTTGAGTCCGTGATACTCCAACGCGAGTTCACATACGAAAATTTTCGCTCCGAGCATCTTGAGTCCGTCCATCATCTCGATGAGGTCGGGCATGTGCTCGGTTTCTTCGTTCATCTTCTCGATAGCGCCCTTTAGCATCGCCGGCGCGCCGAACGGGGAGAAGAACAGGACGACTTCGTCGCCCGTCGCCGCGGAGGAAACCGCGATTATGATCGCAGGATAGACGCTCTTGGCGTCTGCGCCGTTGATCGTTATGGCTGTCTTGCTCATTTCACGTTCCCCTTTCAGGGTCGACAGATTATTCCACCGCGTTGTCGGGGACTGAGATCCACTCAAACATGGCGCCGTCATAGACGCTGACGTTCGGATACTCGAGCATCGAAGTAAGGGCCATGTAGACTATCCCTGCCCTTATCCCGGTCTCGCAGTACAGGATTACTTCCTTGTCGGAGGTGATGCCTGCCCCTGAGACGAGTTTCTCGATCTCGGCCTTATCCTTGATCGTCCCGTCTTCGTTGACGATCTCCTTATAATTGAAATTGATCGCAGCGGGGATATGCCCCTTGCGCTCGATCGTTCCCTTCTCGCCGTCGAACTCTTCCTTGTCCCTGTTGTCGACGAGCACGGTAGCGGGATCATCCTTCTTTGCTATCACCTGATCCATCGTGGTTATCGCAGCCGTGTTGACCGTACCCTTGAACTCTACGGCGACGATCTCGACGGGATCTTTGGTGACAGGCTTACGGCCCTTGCGCCACATCTTCATATGGCCGTCGAGAATACGTACATCCGTGCAACCCATATACTTGAGAATCCAGTAGATCCTGCCGGCAAAAGTGTTCTTGCCATTGTCGTATACGACCACTGTCTTCGTGCCGCAGATCCCGTTGGCGCCGAGGATCTTCGCGATCTCTTCGGGACTCTTCAGCACGGCCTTGATATCGCCGTCTTTATAGAAGTCCTCGTGCCAGAGACTGATAGCTCCTGGTATGTGGACCTTCTTGTAGTCAGCTGCCTTGCGGGCGGACACGAGGATCACGTCACCGCTTTCCATCATCCCGGCGAGTTCCTTAACAGAGATTACCTGAGCCTCGAGCGCCTGGCCGGTCAGGAGAACCGCAAGTATCAGACTTGTAAGAACAATGTACTTCTTCATATCCGTTCCTCCAGTTCGCTACATGATCTTGATCTGCATCTGGACCAGGATCTTGTCGTTTTTAAGTGCAGGGCGGAAATCCTCGATGCAGCGCAAATAGTTGACCTGAAGCCTGGTCCAGTCGTTCGGGTAATAGTTCAATCCGAATGTATGACCATGTCTTGTGTCATCCGCTATATCCATGTCCTCGTCGAAGAACTCGTACTTGTAAACAGGCTCGAGGTTCCACTTGGTGCTCCATACGAGCATGGCGTACATGCCGTTACGCTCCTTCGAGCCCTGAACGATCTCGCCAGGGCCACCACAGCCCCCACCCTCGGTATAGGAACCCTCGTCTTTGCCGTAGATATACTCGGTGAAAAACTTGAATTCTTTGTAAGTGACCGTGAGATCAAAACCACCACGGGTGTGCTTGTCCTCCTCGGCGTCCACTACACTCGGCGCGGCAGTGCCGTATCGAAAGCCACCGCCTATATCAATACCGGTTAGGGGAGTGAAAACTACCCTTCCGACCCAGTCCTTGGCATTGTTGTCGTCGGGCTGACCTCGTCCCGTTCCGTTCATGGCGGCCAGGCTATAGCTGACCTTCTTTTTATAATCACCGAAGAGCATGACCCCCATGTCCCTGTCCATAGCGAGCTGCTCTACGACCATCGATCTGTTGACCGTATAAAGACCCTGACAGGGCATGTTACGCTCAAGACTGAACGGCTGCTTGAACTGACCGAAGGTGAACTTCGCTGGATCCCCGAATCTCGTATAGGTTATAAATCCGTCGAGCATATAGGGGGAATCATCAAATCTCGGACTAAACTCCATCATGAAGTAGTAGCTGAAATCGTAGGGAACGCTGCCGGTGACTCCCAGCCTCGCCCTGTTGAACCCAAAGCTTGCCTCGCTGTTGCCCGAATCGTTTATATCTAACCAGTCGAACTGCGGCTGTATGTAACCGACGACATTCACTCCCTCATCCGACCCACCTTCCATACACCCCTG
>DAOVNN010000190.1 GCA_030630165.1 Candidatus Krumholzibacteriota bacterium | reverse complement strand
GGCACATCCCGCGGTCATGAGAAGGGCCAGCGTCATGCACGAAACAGTCGCCCTCGTCTTCCTCGATATATTTCTTATCATCATTTCGATTCTTTCCTGACTAGAAGCGGAAGGTCGCCCTGAGTGTGAATGCCTGAACATCGTTGAGGGCGTTTTCCGCGTCGATCAAGTTGGCGCCCGCGTTCTCCCACATGTAGCGCTGTCTGAAGTCCCAGCGTCCTGTCTGTCTTCCGCTGTAATCGATGCCGAAGTCTACGGGATCGATGCCGTAGGCGAATACGATGTTCACCTTGCTCATGAATCGGTACTCGAACCCGATGAAGGGATTGTAGAACGTATCGCTGAGGTCTTCACCGCTATCGGTCTCATCGATGGAGTAATGTATGATCCTCATGTCGAAGATGAGAGCGAATTCGTCCTTCAGCCACCAGGCTCCCCTCGTGATCGCCTGGTAGGTGTTGCTGGCCAGTCCGAACTCCTCCGATCCGTCGTGATTGGAATACTGCCCCTCGATATCCAGATCGAAGACGTCCCACAGGGTGAGTTTGAGGCCCGGAGCCACCGACAGCCTGTACAACCACGCACTGAGGTCCCTGTCCTCACGCTCGTATTCGCTCTTTTCGCGTTCTACCCAGAGCCTCACGTCGAGATCGTCTTTCGTCCATCTCGCCTCGAATTCTCCGTAGTCGTGCGTGAAGGAGGGGGGATCCTGGTTGGCGGTGAAGTGGATCTGCTTGTTCGCGTCCTCACTGGGGAGGAAGACGGGGATGAGCAGCGTTTCGTCCTCATCGGGATCGAGAAACTCGCGCCGGTTGAACTCGGCGTTGAGGTACAGGTTCTCGATGCCTGTATACATGAGACCCCCGTGGTATACGGCGGCGTCCCTGCTGGCGATCGGTACGTCTATCGGGCTGTTGTCGAAATCTATCCCCGAGTTGTTGCTCGTCACGAATCCCTGGCCCGCTTCACCCCGCATGTACTGGATCTCCGGAACAAGCTTGTCGTCGAGAAAGTATAAGTTGGCATCGATGCCGACGAACCACGTCCTGTCCTCCAGCTCGAACCAGTCGCTCGGGTCCCCCGTTTTGTCGATGTGGACATCGAGGCGGGGGATACCGGTATTCGAAGGGGTGCTCCCGATCCTGCCGGTCATGTCGAGCCACCAGTGGCTCTGCTCCACAAAGAAGTTGATCCCGGGCTTGAACCAGCCGAATCTTTTCGCGCCTCTGAGATGGATCTGATCGGTACCCGTATTGTCGTAGAGGTCGGGATCGTTGTAGATATCGTAATCATGGACGTTTGATGCGAACGACCTGAATTCGAATCCCAGACGGTCGCTGTTAAGGACGACGCCGGCCGTTCCTTTTCCCTGCTTGAGGTGATCGTCGAATATCGTTCCGTCCAGATCGACATCTCCGAATACGCCCAGGGGATCCTCCGACCTGAGTACCTCCATGTTGTAATAACCGAGGAGATCCATCACGTTCGGCGGGGTGATCTTGATATGTCCCTCGTTGAGCCAGGCAGAAAGAGCGTTTACATTGGCGAGGTTCGTAGGAGAGTCTATCCTGAGCCTCGCATAACCCTCTACCTGTTCGTTGATCGTGATGGTCGAGTTGAGGTCGAAGTTGTATTCCGGCCTGAACATCCTCCAGCGGTTGTCTCTGTCGTAGTTCTTGTATGTCGGCGCGCGGAAGAGGAAGAACCCGTTGAAATTGATCCTCGGGCTGTACGGGGTGTTGGCGATCTTTTTCTTCCCGCTGCTCTCCTCCACGATGATGTTGCCCGAGTTGTCGAGCACTACGATCGAGTTTACTCCGCCGTACGGATCCGGAGCGCTGTTGGGATTATCGAAATCGGTTATCCATGCTCCGTCGACAACGAACTTGTAATCATGCGTTCCCGGCCCGAGCTTGACCGTGATGACCCAAGTGCCCGATTCAAGCTTTTTCATCGGGTTTGCCGTGGCGTTCCATCCATTGAACGCTCCGGCGAGGAACACTGCTCCAGCTTCGGGATCGTGGTACGAGAACTTCGTGCCCCCGTCACCTTTTTCCACCGAAGCGAGGGCGGGACCGGATATCGCCGACAGCAGCATCAGCATGGCGAGCAGAGCTGCCGCCGTCGACGCGATTCCCGTGAAGTCGCTCATCCTCCCGCGTACGGGCCTTCGATCACGCGCTCGCCTGCCGGATCCGGTGATACCGGGGCCGCGCTTTTCGATTGTCTTCAATGTCAGTCTCCTTGCTTCGAATACGGGAAACATCGTTTCCTTCCATCATCTATCAGAAATAGAGCTTCATAAATGTCTTCAGTACGTGATCGAGCCTGTCGCCGCTTCCTTCGTTGACGAAATAGTCGGTCCTTACGAGGTGCTCGCTGTGTCCGGCATTGCCGTACTCGAGAAAGAGTTCGGCGCCGAACCCGATATCGTATCTTATCTGCGCGAACAGGGTGGAACGGGCCTCGGTCTTCTCGTTCACGTTGAGGATCCTGAAGTAACCCTTGAGTTTCCCTGTCGCGTTGAATTCCATGTCATATCCGAAGGCCCACACCTGTCTGAAGGTGTTCCAGTCCCGGACCCTGCCCTGGACACGGACCTTTACGAGCCTGTTTTCGACGGAGAGGTCGGCGTACCAGTTCGGATACCTGATGAAATCGAAAACCTCGCCCGAACCGTCGAATCCATGCCAGCTGTTGTAGGCGATTCTTCCCTTGAATCCCTTTATAAACTCGATGTAGAGGTCGGCGTACCAGTTGGTCGTCGGTCTGAGACCGCCGCCTTCCTCGTCAATTATCCTCTTTTTGTAGTAGTCGTATACCAGGGTCGCCGTGATCGCTTTCTTCGGCACGAGATAGACCGCCTCGGCATGGACCTGGCGGCGGTTGAACTCGCGTGCGTCATCGAACCTGTACGACATGTAGTCCCTGAAGTTCTCCCCGAAATCGTTGTACCAGGCGTGGAAGTAGAGATCACTGACCCTGATGTTCCTGACCTCCGACGAAAAGGCGAACTTGTTCTCGTCGGACCTGATATCGCTCGTCTCTATCTGGTACGGGTCATCGCTGACTGCGTACTGGACGATCCAGCTCGAGTTCTCGAGGTTCAGGGGACCGAGCGACAGGCCGTCGGAGACGAAGTTACGAGGGTAGAACGAGAGGTCGACTGCGCCTATCTGGTTGTAACTCATGTCGACGTATTCTCGTCCGACACTGGTGTTCGTCCAGTCTTTCCTCAGAAACATGGCGCCGATCTCGATGCGGCTCTCGAACGAGTTCTTCTGCAGCCTCAGTATGAAGTTGTCCGTGCCGTTCGCTACTATGTCGTCCTGCTCTCCGGTCCAGTTGTACGTCCCGCCGTCGTCGCTGTAGATAAATGTGCCTTTCAGCCCCTTGACCGGGCCGATGCTCGTATCCCAGAAATCCGCCCTTATACCGCTCGACTGCGGCCCCCAGCTGTCGTTCTTCAGCTTGTTCTGGTCGACGAGCTTGAGCAGCGGATCGTCGTTTATCCAGAACCTGTTCTGGCGGGCGAAGATATATGTTTCCCAGAGATTTCCGTGGAGCTTTATATGGCCTTCGGCGGAGAGATACTCGGGACGCATGTATTCGACCTCATGGGTGAGGCCGTCATCACGGTTCGACTGGGCGCGGAGCTTGTAGTACATCTCGAGCTTGTCCGACGGCCAGCTGAGCCATTTGAGCTCGAGGTAATGCCGCGGCATCCCTTCACCGCCGGGCGGCCCGAATTTCCACTTCTGCTCCTGGCGCTGGAAGGAGGCCTCGACCTCGTAGAATCCTTCGAGCTTGTTTACGGCGTACGACGGCAGCGCGGCCGTAAGCGCGGCCGCAGATATCAGAGTTATGATAAGTATCCTTCTTATCATCGCCATCATTTCATCATGCTCCCTTATCAAGGGAGCATGATAGTAAGTCCGAACAGGTACGAGTTGCCCAGGTCGTAATGTGTCTCGAGCGCCAGGTCGATCTCCCATCTCTTGCCCTTGAGCCCGAATCCGGCGGTGAGGTTTTCCCGCTCGAAGCCGCCGCGCAGGGCAACCACATCAAAGAACCAGATCTCGCTGCCCAGCCGCCCGATGACATCATCGAATTCTCCGTAACGTGTCCTCAGCTCGTACGAGACGAGAAGGAGCCCGTTGAATATGTATTTTCCACCGAGAGCGAAATCCCTGTAGACCGGATCGGGAGTACTGGTCGTTGAGAGCAGCTGGAGCCCAGGTTCGTTGAGGTTGTATACGACAAATCCCATCGACCACACCAGGCTCGGGGAGTGGTAGTAGAGTCCGAGGTCGAGACTCGCCTTGTTGACGCTCCCCTCGTAGGCGGGATCGTTGTATTTCTCGTATCCCGGCGCGCCCAGTGAAAAGATCTTGAGGGCGGCGCCGAACGAGAAATCATCGAAATGGGGGATCGACAAGGCGAGACCGAGATTGACTGTATCCTCGTGATAGATGTCCTTGAGTTCGAGCCTCGTCCAGCTTGCGCCGACCGCGATGCGGCCGTTGAAATTGTATACGCCGGCTATGTAGTCGTTCGAAAGTGTCGAGACGTCGTAGAGGCTCGAGCGGCAGCCGGTGATCTCGAACTTGTCGACCATGATCATTCCGGCGGCGTTCCAGTAGATCGAGTTGGCGTCGTCGGCCACACCGACGAACGCCGACCCCATCGACCTCGGGCGCGGTCCCATGCGCGCGTGACGGAAATCGGCCCTCACCGCTCCGGAGAGCGCTGTGAGGATGATGATCGCCGCTACTGCCCGTCTCATACCGATGGAACCTTTCCTATCTGATGACCACAACGGCGGCGTTATACCGGATAGTCCTCTGTCCGGCCGCCTGCTGGTACGTCACCCGGAATCTGCATATATAGATGCCGTATGCTACGGGGTATCCCGAGTTGTCCCTGCCGTCCCAGGTGAATCCGGTCACCCTCCTCGGCACGGCATCCGGCGTGTCCTCCGCCGTTATCGAGAACCTCCGCTCGAGGATCCTTTTCCTGTTTCCGTCCATGTCGTAGATCTCGATTGTCACTGTAGCTTCCGTCTGCAGGAAGAAGCTGACCTCTGTCTCCTCGTACAGCCCGTCGCCGTTAGGGGAGAAGGGATTGGGTGAAAAGACCACTCCCGAGAAGATCTCTCCGGGATTGTATCTGAACTCGGGGTTATAGAAGAGGGCATAGGTACCAGGTCTCGATACCTCGACAGTTACGAGATTGCCGAACGGATTTACCGTTCCGCCCATATAGATCCATACGCCTGTCTGTTTCTTGTACTCGTATACCCCGATGAGGTCCTCGTCTACATTGGCAATATTGTATTCCGGGTAATGGAAGCTTACCCGGATCTTGTCCTCGAACTCCGGAACGGGTACGGTCACATCGACGGTGTCCCCGCCTTCATCGACCATCCGGAAGACTGCCTCGAACCCGATCTTCCTGTATACGTTTACCGGCGTCGCGCCGGGAGGTTCAGGCTCGAATTCATCGGCGTATTCCGATGTGAGCTCGAAGTTGTATCTTACATCCATGGCATCCCGGGGAACGGCCGACGTCGGTATCATGGTCAGCGTGCCTTCCGGCGCCCTGACTTCGAAATCCTCGCTCATGTCTATATCGGATATGACGAAAGTCTCGACGGGAAGATTGATCTCCATCGTCTGCAGCGGGGTGATCGTAACGTTGCCCGAGCGGTCGATCGCCTCTATCTCGAACTCGATGTTCCATGTGCTGTCGAGGGGCGCGAGGATCACGTACTCGAGCATATCCTCGGCGGGCAGGTCGACGCTCCAGATATCGTTACCGGCCCAGCCCATGGCAAGTTCATCGGTCCACACATCTGTCGTGGCTGAGTCGGGACGCCATCTGAATGT
>DAOVNN010000249.1 GCA_030630165.1 Candidatus Krumholzibacteriota bacterium | reverse complement strand
GACGCCGACGGCCCCGAGCTCGAGATACTTACCGATATTCCTTCCAACACACGCGAGGTGCCGCGCGAGATCATCGGGCGGGCGTACGACCAGAGCACCGTCAGCTCGCTGGAGCTTTCGTGGACCGGACCCGAGCTTGTCGAAAGCGGCAGATTCGCCCCTGATTCAACGTGGCTGGACACAGACACCCTTTACTGGCGATTCGATACTCCCGACACGGTCAACGGCGACACCGGCTATGTCGAGGGCGGCTACATACTCAAAGCTTTTGCCAAGGATTCATTCGACAACCTGTCGGACGAGCAGATCTCCTTCAAACTCGACAGGACACCGCCTGCGCATCCGATAATCGCCGAGCCTCCCGCAAGGATGATCCAGCCCCAGCTCGATCTGTACATAGAGTACGATGACGACACAGATACCCTCTTCGTGTACTGGCAGACTGAAAGCTCCGCCGACAGCGCATCGTTCATTACGGCCGGCCTCATGACCGGCGATCCCTTCGAACTTACGCTGACCGAAGGGCTGAACGAATTCTGGGCAACCGGCGGGGACGCGGCGGGAAATATCAGCAGTCTCTCCAACAGAGTCCGGACGACCCTCGACCCGGCTACGGGCATCACCTATCCCGAGGTATTCAGAGGTCCCAATACGATTCAGGTCGTCTCGGCAGAGACCGCCTCATCCGTGACCCTCGAGATCTACGACATAAGGGGCGAGAGGATCAAGAGACTCTCAGTGCCCGGTCCCGGCACGAGCTTCGATATCCCCTGGGACCTGACGAACGACGACGGAGAGATGGTAAAGAACGGCCCCTGCCTTATAGTGATCGTGATCGAGACCGCCAGCGGCAGGACAGTCGATAAGGCATTCATAGCGGTGGTGAGATAGATGGCCGGGCGCTCCGTCATAACCGCGGCGATACTGCTGCTTCTTCCCTGCACCCTCATGGCAGGAGATGGGTCGCAGGGCGGGACCTTCCTGCCGCTGGGATGGGACGCACGCGGCCAGGCTCTCGGCGGCGCGGGCACGATCCTCATCCGCGACGAGGCCGCCGCTTACTGGAACCCCGCAAACCTCGTATTCATGACTTCACCGGGTGTCGGCATCGGAACCACCAGACCGATTCCAGGGGTGGACAACCTCTACACCGTGGCGTCATTCGCCACCGGCCTCCTCGATACCCGGACATCGGTGGACGGGGCTATAGAGGTAAGGCGCCTCGCCGTGGGGATAACGATGTCTCATCTCGGCCTGAAGCTGGCCGAAGGATCAGGATGGAACGAGGGAACGGTGGGCTTCTCCGCCGCGATCAGCTTTAATCCGTACACTTTCATCGGCGCAAGTCTGAGAGCGATGAAGAGCTGGTCAAGCGTCGATGACGCGGGAGCCTGGGGATCGGCCCTGGACATCGCTTTTATTACCAGATTGAGCCGCCGTATGTGGATCGCCGCGACGGTAAAGGATGTCTGGAGCAAGGTCCACTACCCACAGAGCTCCTGGGAGATCGACCCCACGATCACTTTAGCCGCTTCGCTCGAGGGACTGGTCAACGACCGATTCTCTGCCGAACTCGATTTGATCCTCCGCGAGGGCGAGATGAACAGCTACCGGCTGGGAGGCGAGCTGGCCCTGATCAGGCACATTCTCTGGCTGCAGGCCGGAGCGGATGTCCGGACCGTGAACAACGCGAGGACCATTCCGTGGTTCGGAGTCACAGCAGGACTGGGCGGCGCGAGGCTGGCGCTGGCATTCGGATTCGACCCGGAAGAAAATCTCGGCAGGAAAACCAGGGTGACGGCCGCCTACCGCTTCTGATCGATCTCATCTTTTAATCCGATGATCTCCGCTGCACGTTTGAACCGCGCCGCTTCTCTGTCCGTCATCGGCAGCGATGCGCAGACTCCGAGAGTTTCCCGCGCGCCGCCGGTGTCACCGGCCTCGAGCCTGCTCTCGGCGAGCGACAGGCAGACGCCCGGCCGCCAGGGATCGCTGGCCCATGCGAATTCGGCCAGCACGAGTCTTTCGCGCGTGAGGCGGCCCTTCCTGTAGAGCATGTCGAGCATCCGCCACGCCGGATGAAAATACTCGAACCTGAGGACACCGGCGAGAAGACCTTCCGCCTCACTCTCAGCCCCCGACCCGATCAGCCCCGATGCCCGGGCGGTGACGGCATACATGTGCATCACGGTGTTGTAGAACTCCTCGATGTCTCCGCTCACCTGCCGGAGCAGGTTTCCGCTGTAGAAGAGCGGCGAGGCCGGCCGCCGCCTCTCCACGGGCGGCTCTCCAACACCGAAGACGCGGTAGACCTCGTTCTCATATACAAGATCGAACGACCTGAGCGTCCGCGGGTCGAACATCATGCGATACGCCGCGCAGCCAGGCGGCATATGCTCGTATCCCGCCTGGTAGAGGGGCGAATCCCCTGTCGGATCGCATCCGACGGCGGCGCTCAATACAAGGTAGTCGCTGCCATTCGCCTCACAGAACGAGAGAAGTTTTTCCTCACTCGAGTAGAGGCTGCGCAGCATCGCATGCGCTTTCGCCCGCAGGCGCGGAGCTTCGAAGAAATCGTTCAGATTAACCGCTCTTCCCGTATAAGTGAGTATCTGGGGCGAAAGATAGTGCAGGGACATGATCACGTCTTCGGGTCCGGTGCTGGATGATATCCACTCGAGCATGGCCCCTTCCGGGTCCCGTCCGAACGGGAAAACGACATATTTCGACCGGCGCGGAATATTCAGCACCCGCGAAGCCTGCCTCCAGATATCGGGCCGCCCCTCCCAGAAGAAGACCTGGAGGATCATTATCACGGCGACGGCCGCTGCCGCCGAGTATCCAGCCATCCTCTTTCCACGGCCGGCCCGGTCACTTCCGCCGGCTGCCATCCCTCCGGCGATGATTATCGCGAAAGTGCCGAAGAAGGGCAGCATCCTCATCATCAGCAGGAAAAGCACGAAGAATACCATGGCAAGCCATGCTGTCAGGGCAGCCGACAGATCACCCTTCCTCACCCTCCCGGCGAGTCTCTTGAGGGGAACGGGCAGGAGAAGGAGAAGCGGCAGGACGAATACGAAGATATGGAGGAGGTCAGGCGAATGAAACGGCCCGGCCCAGAATGCCCTGACGTCAAATGGCAGGAGAGCCGGGTCGGAAGGCTTGTATATATATCTGAGCTTGAAGGCGATCAATCCGAAAAGATGTGAATAGGCGGCGAAATGTCTGCCGGCGATGAGCGAGGGAGCCTGTATCTGTGCCGCAGCGGCAGCCGATCGGATCCAGACCCCTCTCCTGCCTGGCAACACGAACCGGTCGACAAGCAGGACCCCTGCAAGTCCCGCGCAAAGCGCCGCAGCAGGAGAGACGGGGAATCCGCCCGTCCTGAGAAAGGGTACTGCCGCAGCCGCTGCCGCGGCTGCGGCGACAA
Organism: Candidatus Krumholzibacteriota bacterium; assembly: GCA_030630165.1. Taxonomy (GTDB): domain Bacteria; phylum Krumholzibacteriota; class Krumholzibacteriia; order Krumholzibacteriales; family Krumholzibacteriaceae; genus JAUWCL01. The sequence continues at coordinate 1,182 of DAOVNN010000249.1, read as the reverse complement.
CGGCCCAGCCCGCGGCCGCTTCACCCCCTCCCTTTCCGGACAATGCTCTCGCGGCCAGCAGAAGGACCAGAGGAACGATATAGAACTGCGTACCCTGCCAGGTGGCGAGCGCCGAAAAGAGAAAGACCGCCGACAGGACCGCGGTCATCCGGCTTCCGGTCCGAACAGTCCGTACAAGCAGCCATGCGTGAAAGATGATCAGAGGCAGGGTGAGATTTTCCCTGATCATGTCGAAGCCGCTCGACCTGCCCACCACGGGAAGAGCGACCGCAAAGAGTAATGCCGTGATAATCCCGGAACTTCTCTTCCCCCAGAGATAGATCGACAACAGGGACAGGGGCACGACCGCCAGCGTGAACAGAAAGACGGAGAACCAGCGAACAAACACGTCGAGCTGAGGCCTGTTCCCGGGAATGAGCCTCCACGCCAGTCCGTAGAGATATTCCATGCCTATTGAGGTCTCTTCGAAGACCTTCAGGCCCTCGGGGTGCTGCGAGTCGATATCAAGGCCCGGGATCTTCTCTCCGGAGGCGATCATCCGCGTGTAACGGAAATGGGCCGCGCTCTCGGCGGAAAAGCGTTCACCGCTTACGCGCGACCTGTACGCCCATCGCGTGAGATTCGCGAGGCAGAGGATGATGAGAAGCAGTATGAAGAATGTCTTACGGTTCATGGGCTGTTCACCGGCCAGAATACAGCCCTCGATACGGCGGTGTCATCCCAAATCGTGTTGACCGCAGGCCGGTACGTGCGATAATTTTTAACCACACGGAGATTAAATCAAAGATCGAAGGTCGACGCGGCCAGGAAAGGGGACTCGAACATGAGAGCAAGAGCTTTCGTACTTATCAATCTTGCGGCGGGCGTCTCGGAAGATGTGCTCATGAGACTGCAGAAGATGGGCTTCGTCGCCGAGGTCCATGCAGTATCAGGACCGTACGACATGATCGCCATCGTGGATGGCGCGACTTTCAACGAGATCGGCAAATCGGTACTGGAGAAGATCCAGCCCGTTCCCGGTATTCAGCAGACGATCACCTGTAACGTGATATTCCTCGAGAACTGATTGGAATGAATCCCGTTCTGAGAAACGTCATTCTGGCCGCCGTCGCAGCGGTTGTCCTGGCCGGTGGCCTCTGGTGGTTCCACTACATGCCCGACGACGCCTACATCGGGATGAGG
>DAOVNN010000226.1 GCA_030630165.1 Candidatus Krumholzibacteriota bacterium | reverse complement strand
GCTTCCCGTAGGCCTCTCGGTAGCGCAGAGGGTGAATCTCCTCTCGGCTTTCACCGCCGCTCTCGGCGTCACGATGATCTACCTGATCATCGTCGAGGTCGTCCGGTTCATGTTCGGAGAGGCGAAGACAGCTGTCGGGAGGATCGCCGCTCACGCGGGCGGGCTCGTGGGCTCGCTCTTCCTGATGTTCAGCGACACTTACTGGACCGACGCGATAGAGGCTGAGGTCTACGCTCTCAGCGCTTTCGTGATGGGCCTGTGCACATATCTCGCGCTGAGATGGCTCCGCGATCCGGCCGGAAGAGCAGGCAGCGCGGAGCGCGACGAGCTTAAAGTATCGAAGGGAGGCGATGCGGCGAAGGCGATCGCCGATCTCGAGGCGCAGAGGGGCGGCCATTCGAGAAATCTCATACTTCTGGTCCTCTATCTTCTCTCTCTCGGCATAGGTTTTCATCTTGGTACGATACTGGTCTACGGCGGGATCTTCCTGATGATACTGATGGTGAAGGAGAAATCGTTCACCAGCACGGAACTGATCGTATTCACCTTCGGCATGGCCGTTGTTCTCGCCGACATGACACTTCACAGAAGCACCCCGCTGACTCAGGGCGGGCTGGCCCTGTTCGCCGTCCTTCTCATATGGTGTACTCTCTCGAAGGGAAAGTTCGCACTTTACGCGACACTGCTCTTCATCCTCGGCGTATCGGTCCACCTGTTCATGTTCATCCGTTCGTTCCACGACCCCGCGATAGACATGGTCGATCCGCAGAACTGGGACGCCATGTACGCTCATCTGCGCAGGGAGCAGTACCCCCCGATAAACGTCTTCGCTAGGAAGGCTTCGCCGATTTTTCAGATACGGCACTTTATGAACTACTTCACCGAGCAGTTCAGGCTTCTCGGCGATGTGCGCCTCGGATTCTTCAACCTCGGGGTAGCGAGCGTTATCGTCCCGCTGACGCTGGGGATATGGGGGATCGTGGCGAACTTCCTCAGGGATAAGAAGACGTGGGTGCTGAACTTCACCGTACTGGCGCTCAACTCGGTCGGTCTGATCATATTCCTCAACTTCAGCGACAGCGAGGTCAGGGAGCGCGACTACTTCTACGGCGGGGCGTTTCTCTACTTCACGATATTCATCGGTATAGGGGCGACGGCGCTGATCACGCTGGTCATCGATGAAGTCAGGGCGAGATCGAAAGACGCGCTGAAGTGGTCGGCCGCCCTGGCGGTCGTCCTGGTGATCATGGCGATCATGCCCGCGAAGCACCAGTGGTTCAGCCACGACCGTTCACAGGACTATGTTCCCCGCGACTACGCGTACAACATACTTGCGGGGCTCGAGCCCGACGCGATCATATTCACCAACGGCGACAACGACACATATCCGCTCTGGTACATCCAGATGGTCGAGGGGTTCAGGCCCGACGTGAACATTGCCAATCTCTCCCTGCTCAACACGAGCTGGTACATCAGGCAGCTCCGAGACCGCAAACCGTCTGTTCCGGTAACGCTGACCGACTCAGAGATCGAGAGGGTCCGTCCCATGGTGCTCAAGGACGGCGGTGTAGCGTGGAGACGCGATCTCATAATGCAGCATATAATACAGGAGGCGAACTGGAAGCGGCCGATCTATGTCGCCGTGACCGTTCCCCCGGAGATCTGGAATCCCTACGCCGAGCATCTCGAGATGCAGGGAATGGTCCGCAAGCTGGTCACCGGTAAAAAGAAGTTCCAGATCAACGAGTTCCAGACGAAACGCAATTTCGAAGATATCTACGAATTCCGCGGAGTGCTTACCAGCGACTGGAAGGTCGACGAGTCGATCTACAGGACGCCCGACATCCGCGGCATGTTCATCAACTTCGCGGTAGCAGCGTTTCAACTTGCCCAGAAGGCTTCGGTGAGGAAAGATTTCGTCGAGGCGATCAGGTGGGCCGAACTATCTTACAGCCTCAATCCCGATTTCGATTTCTCGAGGAGATACCTCGGCCTGTACTACAGCCGTGCCGGATATTTCGATAAGGCGGTGGAGCATTACAGGAGGGAGATCGATCGCGATCCTTCGAACGGTGTCTTCTGGATTGGTCTTGTGAGCATCTACGAGGACCGCGGCGACATGGAAGGTGCGCTCGAAATCCTCGAAAAGGCGGTCATCGCCGCGCCGGGACACAGGGATCTCTTCGGGCACGGGTTCAGGATGTCGGCGATGCTCGGCAGGAGGGAGCAGGCGAAGGTATTCATCCGCAGCTGGCTCGACGACAACCCGGGAGACCGTGAATTCAGGAACTTGTACGACAACATCGACCAGGTACTCGATACTGAGTTCGGATCCGGCGGATCGCCGGCGCCGGATTCGTCAGGGAGGCAAATTGAGCGATAAGGCACTGGTAACCGGAGCGGCAGGGTTCATCGGATCACATCTGTGCGAGAGACTCGTCTCCGACGGATGGACGGTCACCGGTATCGACAGCTTCACGGATTATTACGATCCGCGGAGAAAGAGGATGAACATCTCCGGGCTGGCTTCATCGGGGGATTTCACCCTCGTCGAAGAGGATCTCAACAGTTGCCAGCTCGCCAGGCATCTCGAAGGCGTCTCGTGCGTATTTCACCTCGCTGCGCAGGCCGGTGTGAGGAGGAGCTGGGGGGCGGAGTTCTCGCACTACATCGATTCGAACATACTCGCTACCCAGAAGCTGCTCGAGGCGATGAAGGATACGGGGATCCCCATAGTCTATTCCAGCTCGAGCTCTGTGTACGGCGACACGAGAGACCTCCCGATGCGCGAGGAGCATGTTACCAGCCCCGTTTCACCTTACGGGGCGACAAAGCTTTCGGCTGAGCATCTGTGTGAGCTCTACCGCGTCAACTTCGGGGTGCGTTACGCGGCCCTGCGGTATTTCACCGTCTTCGGCCCGAGGCAGAGGCCCGACATGGCATTCAGCAGGTTTATAATGGCGGCCCTGGGCGGCGGCGAGATCGAGGTATACGGCGACGGGAAACAGACAAGAGACTTTACATTCGTCCTCGACGCGGTCGAGGCGAACGTGCTCGCCTCCCGATATAAGGGAGACGGGAGAATATTCAATATCGGGGGCGGAAGCAGGAGCTCGGTCCTCGATGTCATCGAGATAATCCGCCGGGAAACGGGCGGCGATCCACCTGTCCGTTTCATGGAGAAGGCGAGAGGCGATGTTCTCGATACGTGGGCCGATACATCGAAGGCCGCGCGGGAGCTCGGATTCAAACCGACCATAGGCCTGGAAGAGGGACTGAAGCGCGAGGTCGAATGGTACCGGAACCATTCCTGACATGGAAGACCGGAGGTCGTTCTTGGAAAACACAAAAAAATACAGTGTTACGGTGATCATCCCGACATACAACGAGGAAGGAAGCCTCGAAGAGCTTTACAGGCAGCTCACCGCAATGCTCGAGGGGTCTGCCTCCGCCCACGAACTGATCTTTGTCGACGACGGTTCTGCCGATTCGTCGCTGCAGATCATCAAAAGGCTCAGGGAGAGCGACAGGCGGGTCAAGGTGATCAGCTTCTCGAGAAACTACGGAAAATCCCCTGCTCTCGACGAGGGGTTCAAGGCGGCAAAGGGTGAGATAGTCGTGACTATCGATGCCGACCTTCAGGACAATCCGGACGAGATCCCCGCGATGATCGCAAAGCTCGACGAGGGGTACGACCTGATCTCCGGGTGGAAGCGGAACAGGCAGGACCCAATCACCAAGACCTGGCCGTCAAAGCTCTTTAATTTCACCACGTCGGTCGCGAGCGGGATCAAGCTTCATGACTTCAACTGCGGGCTGAAGGTATACCGCAGGGAGGTAGTCAAGAGGGTCCATATCCACGGCGAGCTCCACAGGTTCATCCCGGTGCTGGCCGGATGGGAGGGCTTCAGGATAGGGGAGATGAAGGTCTCTCACTTCGAGAGGCAGTTCGGCAAGAGCAAGTACGGGGCGAAACGGCTCCTCAACGGTATGTTCGACCTGATGACGGTAATGTTCATAACGCGCCGGTCTACCACGCCGCTCCATCTTTTCGGCAGGATAGCCTTTTTATTCTTTGCCGGCGGCGGTCTGATCAACCTCTACTTCCTCGTGCAGTGGATAATGGGAAAGGGGCTTCACGTGAGGCCGGTGATGGTCCTCGGTCTGATCATGCTCGTGATCGCGATACAGATCGGCTCTATCGGGCTGCTGGCCGAGCTGTATTCCTCGACGATGAAGAAGACCTTCTCCTTCCGTGAATACGAGATAGATGACCAGTAGCGAAGAATCAGTCCGGAGACTCAGGATCTGCCTCGTGGGGCCGGCCTGGCCCTTTCGCGGTGGTATCTCACATTACAACACGAGCCTTGCCCGGGAACTGGCCGGGCGGCATGACGTGAGCGTCATCAATTATTCGAGGCTCTACCCCGATTTTCTCTTCCCCGGAAAGACTCAGTACGACGAGAGCGGATCCACTCACCGCGTCGAATCGGAGCGGCTGATAGATTCCATCAATCCCTTCACCTGGGTCAGGGCCGGGTTCCGGATCGTCCGGATGAAGCCCGATGTGACCGTGGTACAGTGGTGGCATCCCTACTTCGCGCCGGCGCTGGTGAAGATATGCGCGATCCTGAGGATGCTGAGCTCGACAAAGATCGTCTTTATCTGTCACAACGTCGTTCCGCACGAGACCTCGCCGATCGACAGGGTCCTCTCATCGATGGCCTTTCTATTGCCCCACGCATTTATCGTCCAGTCGCAGGAGGGCAGAAGCAATCTGCTCAGGATAAAGAAGAAGGCGAATGTGACCTCACATCCCCTTCCGATATTCGATTTTTTCAGGAGCGGCGAGATGACAATGGATGAGGCCCGCGCCTCGCTCGGAGAGGGGGAGGGCCCACTCCTTCTCTTCTTCGGACTGATACGCCCCTACAAGGGTCTGCGCCACCTGATCGAGGCGATGCCCGCGATCGTCGAACGGACGGGAGCGAAGCTCCTCGTCGTCGGAGAGTTCTACGAGGACAGCGCGCCCTACTTCGAGCTGGCCGACCAGCTCGGTGTGTCGGAGAGCATAGTATTCGTCGACAGATATATAGCGAACGAAGAGGTCGCCGCCTATTTCACCGCCGCCGACCTG
>DAOVNN010000340.1 GCA_030630165.1 Candidatus Krumholzibacteriota bacterium | reverse complement strand
TTCCGAAATTCCTCTTCCTGAACGCCGCCACGGCGAGCGCGTCGCCTAACACCAGCGAAACTGTCGTAGTGGTAGTCGGAACGACATCCATCGGGCAGGCTTCCCTGCCGGCCGGAATGATGAGGACGATATCGCTCTCCTCAGCGAGTCTCGACTCGGCGTTGGCGGTAATTGCGATCATCTTCACGCCGATAGCCTGCAGGTACGGGAGGAGCTTGGAGAACTCGTCGTCTCCCCCGCTCTTGCTGACGGCGAGGAAGATATCATCCCTGGCGACCATGCCCATGTCGCCGTGTGCAGCTTCGACCGAATGGAGAAATACCGACGGGGTGCCGGTACTGCTCAGCGTCGCGGCGATCTTGCGAGCGACGATACCTGACTTGCCGATGCCGCAGACGATGACCTTGCCGCCGCAGTCGAGTATCAGCTCGACCGCCTCGCCGAACTGCGGGCCGATCGACCGGTGGAGCTCCTCGAGACCTTCGATCTCGATCGCGATCACCTCGCGGCCCAGATCGAGAGCATCCTCCCGGCTTGTCTCACCGATGTCTTTCACAGTCTCACAATCCTTATTCGATTCAGTCTTCTCAGCCATCTCTGTTCCCATGGAATATCCTCGACGCGTCGCGAAGCAGTCCGTCCAGGTCGGCCAGCGGCAGCATCACCTCGGCGTCGCAGCTGCACGATAGCGGATCGGGGTGCGTCTCGATGAACAGTCCGTCCGCTCCGGCGGCCATCGCTGCCCGCGCCAGCACCGCGGCGAACTGCGGCCTCCCGCCCGAACGGTCACCGAGACCGCCGGGAAGCTGCAGTGAGTGCGTCGCATCAAATATAACCGGTACGCCCGAAGATTTCATCCTCGGAAAGGCGGTCATGTCGACTACGAGGTTGTTGTATCCGAACGAGGTCCCCCGCTCGGTGATCATTATACCGGCGGCTCCGCCGGCTCTCGCCTTCTCCACGGCGTTATTCATATTCTCGGGGGAAAGAAACTGGCCTTTCTTGATATTCACGATCTTGCCCGTTCCGGCGGCGGCCAGGATCAGCCTCGTCTGCCGCGAGAGAAAGGCGGGTATCTGCAGGACGTCGCAGATCTCGGCGGCCGGGCCGACTTCCTCCCTGCAGTGCACGTCGGTCAGGACAGGCACGCCCGTCTCGGTGCGTATCCTCTCAAGCATCCCGAGCCCCTTCTCGAGGCCGGGACCTGAATATGAATCGACAGAGGACCTGTTGTCCTTGAGGTAACTCGACTTGAATACGTAGATGAAATCAAATTTGTCGGCGAGTTCGACGCAGGCCGACGCGATCCTCATCGCTTCATCCTCGTCCTCGAGAACACACGGACCCGCGATCAGGAGCGGCATCCGCTCAGGTTCCCAGATCACGTCTCCTATGGAGAGAGATTCCACGGCTCCTCCCGCTAGCTGTCACGGCCCGCGGCGACAGTGCCTTCGCCCTTCGCGCGGGCACGGCTCAGTTTTTTCGAGGCGGCCACAAGCCCCCTGAAGAGGGGATGCGCCCTCATGGGGCGGGATTTCAGTTCGGGGTGGAACTGTCCGGCGACGAAGAAGGGGTGTTCCGGCAACTCGATTATCTCGACGAGATTGCCGTCAGGTGAGAGTCCCGAGAATACGAGACCCTTTTTGGCGAGCTGTTCGCGGTAGACATTGTTGACTTCCCATCGATGACGGTGGCGCTCGCTGATCTCGTCCACGCCGTAGAGCTCGTGAGCGATCGTTCCCTTCTGCACAACGCAGGGATAGGCTCCGAGACGCATCGTGCCGCCCATCTTCGACTTGCTCCGCTGATCGAGCATCAGGTCGATGACGGGATGCGGAACGTCAGAATCGAACTCGCTCGATCCGGCGTCGAGCCCGCACACGTTACGGGCGAACTCTATAACGGCCATCTGGAGGCCGAGGCAGATACCGAGATACGGCACTTCTTTTTCTCGTGCGTATTTCACGGCGGTGATCTTTCCCTCTGTTCCTCGCTCGCCGAAGCCGCCCGGTACGAGGATGCCGTCGGCGCTGTCGAGCCATTTCTCCGGGCCGTCTTCCTCTATCTTCTCCGCGTCGACCCACCTCAGGTTGACGTGCACATCATTGGCTACACCGGCATGGGTGAACGACTCTATTATGCTCTTGTATGCATCGACTATCTGGATATACTTGCCGACGATCGCGACATCGACGCTCTCGGTTATCGAGAAGATCTTACGGACCATATTCTCCCACTCTTCAAGGTCTGGAGGACCAGCGTCGAGCCGGAGTTTCTCGACGACCAAATCGTCGAGTCCTTCCTTACACAACTTCAGCGGAACATAGTATATCGACTCGGCGTCGATCGCTTCGATCACCGCGCTTTCCTCTACGTTGCAGAAGAGAGCGATCTTCGCCTTGATCTCCTGCGAGAGCGGCCTGTCGCAGCGACAGAGGAGGATGTCAGGCTGGATACCGATCTCGCGCAGTCCCTTGACGCTGTGCTGAGTCGGCTTGGTCTTGATCTCATGAGCGACCTTGATATATGGAACAAGCGTAAGATGAATGTACAGAACGTTATCGCGCCCCTGGTCGAGGCGCATCTGCCTGATCGCCTCGAGGAAGGGCAGACCCTCGATATCGCCCGTAGTGCCACCGACCTCGGTGATCACGACGTCGACATCCTCGCCATTCTCGGCGGCGAGCCTGATCCTGTTCTTGATCTCGTCGGAGACGTGCGGGACGACCTGGACCGTCTTTCCCAGATAGCCGCCGTTGCGTTCGCGGTTGATGATCGCCTCGTAGACCTGGCCGGTCGTCACGTTCGAACGCTGGCTGAGATTGCGGTCGATGAACCTCTCGTAATGTCCGAGGTCAAGATCGGTCTCGGCGCCGTCGTCGGTGACGAATACCTCGCCGTGCTGAAAGGGGCTCATCGTGCCCGGATCGACGTTGAGATAAGGATCGAATTTCTGGAGAACGACGCGGAGCCCGCGCTGTTTGAGAAGCAGCCCGAGGGACGCAGCAGCGATACCTTTACCGAGAGACGAAACCACCCCACCCGTTACGAAAATATATTTCGTCTTCTCTCCCAAACTGCTCCCCGCCAAGGTACCGGCTGACAAATCGTGCGATTCGAGCGAATCAGTGGATT
>DAOVNN010000073.1 GCA_030630165.1 Candidatus Krumholzibacteriota bacterium | reverse complement strand
TGGGCCGAAGTGATGGGCGGATTCGCGCTCGGCCTGCTCGTTGCCTGGATAATATTCTAGTTAGCGGCACCCCTGAAAAACCCTTGACACCTTATTCCGCCGGGTAGAGAATAGCTCCTGTAAATCGGATGATATCATGCCGGTACGTCATCGACCGGCAACAGGAAGAAAGGGTGATGAGATCGGAACGGGCCTGACCACGCAGAGAGCATCGGATTCCGATTCGGGCATGCGTTATTTTTCTTCAGAATGATCAGCGGAGTCGAATCGCCAGGGGTGATTCGACTTTTTTCTTGGAAAAGATCGCAGGTGCACGGACAAGATATCAGGAGGTGCAAATCAGCATGCGGACCATAGCGGTGATCAATCAGAAGGGCGGCTGCGGGAAGACCACGGTCGCTGTTAATCTCGCCGCAGCGCTCGGGGAGCTCGAAAAGAAAGTGCTGCTCGTAGACATGGATCCACAGTCCCACGCTTCGCTAAGTCTCGACATTTCCAGCCAAGAGGTGGAGTATACGACATACGATCTCCTCAAGAATCCGCGTGTGACGGCCGAAGACGCGACATGTCGCTACAGTGACCATCTCGACGTGATCCCGTCCTCGCCGGTGCTCGGAGCGATCGAGCAGGAACTTGCGGGTCGTGACGCGAGGGAGACCAGGCTCGCCTCCAAGCTCGCGCGCGTTGACGACATGTACGACTATGCCGTTATCGACTCTCCGCCGAATGTCGGTCTTCTCACCTTCAATGCTCTCATGTCAGCCGGCGAGGTAGTGATCCCGGTCGATCCGAGCATTTTCTCCCTGCAGGGGGTCGGTAAACTTCGCGAAACGGTCGAACTTCTCGAGAACGAGACGAAACACCGTGTCACCGTCTCTATCCTCGTCAACAATATCGAGAAGAGGACCAATTTCTCGAAGAATCTCGTCGATGAACTCGAGAGGCTTCACGGCCATGAGCTGATGGATGTGACGATCAGCCATTCGGTCAAATACAAGGAGGCGTCCCTGAGGGGAGTCTCTATCTTCGGGATCCCGCGTTCGGACAAGCTGAAATGGGAATTCCTCACCCTGGCGAGAGAACTGGAGGACAGGAGCTCGCTGATCGATACGGCCGATATGGGTGAGTGGATGGAAAAACTTCATGGGCCGCGCGTCACTTCTGGAAGCGTAATATTTTCAGTCGACGCTCCCGCCGCTGACAGTGTCTACCTGACGGGAGAATTCACCAACTGGTCGCGCGAGGGGCTCAGGATGGAAAAGGACGGCGAAGACGGGTTGTGGAAGGTTGCCGTCGACCTCGATTCAGGAGAGTACGAGTACAGATATATCATTGACGGAGTCTGGATAAAGGATCCAAGGAACGTCGATTCGGTCCTCAATGAATTCGGGCAGGAAAACTCACTGCTGATCGTCTGAACCCCTTGCCGGACTTCGTGGCATGCATCAGGGAAACAGGCCCAGAGACCTTCGTGACATCAGTCATCTCTACCTCTCGAAACCGCATGTAAAGGGAGAGGATGCGGCGGGTACTGTTGCGCTCGTCCTTCTTGCCTCGTTGGGCGGCGGACCGCTTCGGGCCTGGCTCTCGGCGGGACTGGCAGCTGCGTTCGGCTCGCAGAATATCGCTGTTACTCTTCTCGATACAGGGCCATGGCTACCCAATGCGGGGTACTACTTCGCTCTCGACCCCGATTGCTATCTGCGTCCCGTTCTGGATGAGAAGGCTGTCGTCGAGATAGATGCAGGCCCGGGAGTAAAGGTCATGAGCGCGAGGGACCCGGCTCTTCTCAAGGATACGGGGGATGGGCACGTTGCGGGGACACGCATATTGATTATAGCGTTCGAGTGGCCCGGCAGCGTGGGTGCTGCAGGACTGCGCTCTCTGCCCGGGTTACGGGAGGAACTCCCCGCGTTTCTGCTCACTGTCTCCGACTACAACTCCGGGGGTGGGGAAGGGATACTTCGCGCGTTCGAGGAGCTCTTCCCCGGAGGGTCGGCGCTGGCCCTTTTCCCCGGAGGAGATAAAAAACCGGCAGGGAGCATCGAGCCGTGTCCATTTCCGGAGGAGATGCTGGAGGGACTGAGTAGAAGAAAACCGCCCGTTTCGTCCTTTCTGACGGGGCTCGCCGGCGAGATTCTGCAGAGACTCGGCTCGAGGAAGAAAGGAGCTGCGCGTGGCGGAATCGGATGAGCGACTGGACGCGGCGGGCCGCAACGGCTCAAGAATAGCCGACATGGGCATCAGACGCCTCTACTCGATCCTCTGCAGTGAGATCGTCGGGTTCTCGCCATCGGTCACAGTCGAGGCCGCTCCCTTCGAGACCAGATTTGCCACGGCTTCCGGCATGTACGTCAAGGTCTCTCCTTACCGTGAACTGTTCCTCGTATCGACCGGCTGCGATTCTCCGGTGGAGATCAGAGTATCAGATGAAGATGGCCTTGTAAGAGCGCTCGACATCGCCCTTGAATGCTTCCTGAAATCGACTTTCGCGACTCTCTCGGATTGACCCTCTTTCAGCAGACAAAGCGGCCCTGTCAATTGAGGTCCCCCTCTCCCCCATTTTTTAATCGACTTTCGCAAACCGTCTCCGTTTATTATCTTCATATCAGGATATCGGCCCCACCGATAGAAGGGCGGATCAGATGCAAAAAGCCACAGGGTTGATTATATTGGGTCTCGCGTGGGGAATGGCATTTCAGTCGTGCATCTTCCAGACCGATCCCGCAAGACCGAATGCCCCTCCATATATCAAGGATTACTTTCCTGAGGAGCTCCTGCAGGTTATAGAAGTACCTGTCGACTCGATAATGTTCAGCTTCACGGCTGGTGATCCCGATCGCGATGAGCTGACCTACAGGTACGTCCTCGTTGATAACGATGGAAACATAATCGATATGCTTCATAATGGAGCTGATTATGTATTTCATCCCGAGTCGATTGATTCATTTTATCATGTCCAGGGCAGGGCGCACGATCATTCCGATTTCGTGGCGAAGGACTGGTACGTAACGGCGATAGCACTACACAACGACCCGCCCGTCATCGACTGGTATTCACCAGATCAGGACAGCATCACAACGCTCATAGGCTCGACACTCGAATTCAGGATGGGTGTAAACGATGACCATCCCGAGGATCTGCGCTATTCGTATTATGCAGGCAGCGTTCCGATAGAGGTTATGGACGTGACTTCGTGGGCGCAGCACAGGTTCATGGAAAACGGATTTTTCGACATTACCGGACTGGTCTGGGACGGTGAATTCGGGGACACACTGTCGTGGGTAGTAAGGGTTGTTGGAGAACCGGATACGATTGCCCCCGCGAGGATCACCGACCTGATCGGCTGGACCGGAAACGATCCCGGAACGATACGGATCCAGTGGACGGCGTCGGGCGATGACGATATGGACGGGAGAGTGAACCACTACCGTGTAAGGACACACACGATACCCATATTGAACGAAGACGACTGGGATGAGGCTTCGCAGAAGAATGGCGTGCCGGTGCCCGGGCTGCCCGGGACGACCGAGGAGATGATTCCCGGGAACCTCAATCCGGGGACGTGGCTCTACGTGACGGCAAGGGCAGTTGACGATTTCGGGAACATGTCACAGCTGGGCAACTGCCTCAGGCTGCTCGTCCGTGGAGTCGATGCGGACGGATACATAACCGACGCGACGACAGGCGTTCCGGTCGAGGGAATAGTCGTCTCCTCGGAAGGGATCGCCGATACTACCTCGGTAGACGGCTATTACAAGCTTGTGAATCTTCCCCTGTATACCGATCTCATCAGGATCAGGGACGAACACGAAATCGGTGATCAGGGGACATACTACGATATGTCGATTCCCGTATCGAACATCAGCTGGCATTTCAGCGCTGATTACGCGATGATGCCGTACTTCGACCTGGTGAGCACTCTTGCCGGCACCTACAACGACAGCTTCTATAAGTTCTTCAGATCCATGACGTATACGAAGGGGCTGCTCGGAAGACCGACGATCTTCAGAAACTGGCACCATTACCCGCTGACTGTCTACAACCCTCCGTACTCGTGGGAGGGGGTCGACATCCAGGAGAAGGCCAGGATCGCCATGGCCGCGTGGAACGATCTTACGGGTTGCGAGCTCTTCATCGAGAGCACCGATGCTGAAGCTTCCGATGCCGAGATCGTCTATGATACAGAATACAGCGAAACAAAGCATCATGTCGAAACGGTCAGTACAAACGATGACGGAACGCCGTCGAAGAAACTGATCTGCATATATCCGAACAATCGGCTCTCGCCTATTCATGTCAGGGGCAGGAGGATATTCGCCCACGAACTGGGACACATCCTCAATCTGGGCCATAGCGACGACCTCGGTCACCTGATGGTCGGAGGAACGGCGCCTATTACGGACGACCCGTCTGAGGACGAGATCAATCTGGTAAGGTCGCTCCTTGGGATGCCGGCCATATTCGATGCTGCCATTTATGTGGATGAATAACTCTGTCGAGAGGGACTGCCGCGGGGCGGCAGTCCCTTTTTTCAGACAGGGTTATACTTCGTACTCAATGTGTTAGATATATCTCATAAATCTCATACTTGACATAGACTTACGAATGATGTACAATACAGTTACAATTTATTGGAACTGCTCATCTTTCTCTTCTGGCCTTGAATACCCGAAGGATGACATCTTCAAGGAGTCGCAACGTAGAGACTTACCGCTACCGTCGTTAGGACCAAGTAACAGTTCGAAGTAACACCCATGCCTCCAGGAGGTCCATTGATGGGTCGGATAATATCCGCAATTATTATCGTTGTTGCCACCGCATCGCTGCTTACCGGTGGCCTGTCGGCGGCTGAAGTCTCCGTCAGGATCGATGTGGACGCATCCGCCATCAGAGTAATCAGTGACGGCAAAGGCGGATCGATCGTCTCGGCTGACGGTATGAACGGTACCAGCTATTTCGAATTTCCCTCTATACCTTACAGGTCATTGAGCGTGCTCATCCCGCAGGGCGAGAAAGTCGTATCTTTCCGCCTTGTAGACGGCGGCACGGTCGAGCTTTCAGGCTCAGTCGAACTGGCCAGGTTTGAAGGGTTGTATCTTGATGACGGGACTGTAAAGGGTCTCAGCCTCGATATGGACGATGCAACGGGCAGTGGCTCGGTCTTCCCCGCCTGGCGGGTAAGACACACTGGGACTTCTCAGTGGAAGGGATACACGATCGCGTCATTCGAGGTCTACCCGGTAAGGTACGATATCGATTCCGGCCGGCTTACGATCGATGAAGGTATGTCCCTTGTCGTCGAGACCGCGCCCGTCGAAGATGAGAGGATTGTGGCGAATCGACAGCGTCATGTCGATGGTTTCCGTAACAGCGCCGAGATCGAAGTCATGCAGATCGTCGAGAATCCGTTTGCTGCGGGCGCTTACATGTTCAACGATATTGTCGTGGATGAAGGCGACAGAGGGTTCATTCCCACATATCTCCCCGGTCTCGAAGGCAGCACGGTCAAGTATCTCATTGTTACCAGCGATGCTCTGGAACCGGAGTTTCAGCGCCTCGCGGACCAGAAGACTCTCAAGGGTATCCCCGCAGTGGTCAGAACGATCGAATGGATCGAACAGAACTACTGGAGCGGAGCCGACCAGGGTGAATCGGTCAGGAACTTCATCAGGGAAGCTTACGAGAAATGGGGTGTCGACTACGTTCTTCTCGGAGGCGATACCGACGTGATTCCCGGTCGCATGGCATTCACTACATTCTACACAGGTGATTTCATTCCCACGGATATGTACTACTCGTGTCTCGACGGCACGTGGAACGCGGACGGTGATTCGCTCTGGGGCGAAGCTTTTCATTCGCTGGCCGATCCGGGTGACGATGCCGATCTGTGGGCGGAAGTCTACGTCGGAAGACTCCCCGCCTCCAGCATCGAAGATGCCCAGATACTGATAGACAAGACAATTGCGTACGAGGAACCTGCTGATACGCTCTACAAAGAGGACTTCCTCCTGCTCGGAGAGGTCATCTTTCCGTCGGACTACGATCCGGGCGACCAGATCATCCTCGATGGAGCGGAGATCCTGCAGGTGATATACGATGGTCACTTTGCGTCGAATCCTGCCATCAATACGACCCGTCTCTATGAGAACTACCCGGCCTACTCGGGGTCTACCGACCTGACAACGCAAGAGACGCTCGCGGCGATGAATCTGGGAGCAAACCATGTGATGCATTCCGGTCACGGTTACAAGTACAACATGTCGGTCGGAAACGGCAGCATCATCAACTACGACGCCTTTAATCTGACAAACGGCGACAAGACGTTCTCGATGTACCTGATGAACTGCACGAACGTCGCTTTCGACACTGACTGTCTCGCCGAGTATTTCATGATAAATCCGAACGGCGGAGCTTTTGCCGTTACGGGTTCGAGCCGCTCAGCCTTCCCGAGCGCTTCGAGGCCGTATATGGATGAGTATTACGACCTGTTGTTCCTCAGCGATGTCGTTCAGCTTGGAAAGGTGCACACGAAATCTCGTGAACCGTTTACAAGCGGTGCTTTCGGAGAGACGGCGGACAGGTGGACACATTTCATCTACAATTATCTCGGCGATCCCGAAGCCAACATGTTCAGGGGACAGGCCGGTACATACGTGGTTACGGCACCGCCGACCCTGCCGTACGGACATAACGAGGTAACGATCGAAGTGACCAGTGGCGGGGCTCCCGCGGATTCCGCCTGTGTCTGTCTTTACAAGTACAACGATGACTATGTCTATGGCTACACCGATGCGGTCGGTCAGGTCACATTCGATGATTTTCTCGTAAGGGATTCGGGTACGGTTACCGTTACCGTCACCGGCGCTGATCACTGCAGGGCAACAACTACGATCCTGGTCGGGTCAAATCCGGGCACATATCTGCGGATGAACAGCAAGACGATAAACGATACCGCAGGTGGGAACGGCGACGGTGTCCTTGACTCCGGAGAGAATGTCAATTTGTGGATACAGTTGTTCAGCACGGGGCAGACAGGCGCTTCGGATCTCTGGGCCGAAGTCACAGCGCTGCACCCCGATGTCCTAATGAACGAGACCGTCTCTCTCTATCCCGATTTTGCCCTCGGAGACGTGGCATATAACATCACTGCTTTCGAGTTCAGTGTCGCCTCGGTCGTGCCGGACGAGACTTCTCTCGAGTTCCTGTTGGAGATCCATGATTCTTCAGGTGGATACTGGTCAGAGAAATTCGCCATGGTAGCCCATGCTCCAGAGCTCTCACTGTATATCAACACGGTATCCGACGATCTGCCTATCGGTAACGGGAGCGGCAATATCGTAAACGGCGAGGACTTCCTGCTCATGATCGGAGTAAAGAACTACGGTACAGGAACCGCGGTCGGACTCGAAGGAAAGATCAGGCCCGAGGATGCCGGCATTACGGTGACCGACAGCACTTCGAGTTACGGCGATATCAGTCTTCTCGAAACGGGCTACGGAACTGGATTCATCCTTTCCGAAATTAGTGTCGGAATAGAGAACTACTTCGAATTCGAGGTGGTAGATCTTTACGGCCGGACCTTCACGAAGAGGATGGAACTGAGGCCTCCCGGAGCACCTCATTCGATCACTCTCGATGCCAGCATCGCCCCGGACCAGATCCATGTCACATGGCTGCGTCCTGACACGCTCGAGGCATACAGATACCTGGTCTACCATTCAATGATCCAGGGAGGACCGTATGAGCAGACAAGTGTAGATCCTGTCCTTCATACACTGTATCGGGACAGGAATCTCCTTGCGAGCACGCGCTATTACTATGTGGTGGCCATGATGGACTCATGCGGCAACCTCAGCGAATTGAGCGATGAATACACCGTAACGACAAACCCGCCTCAGCTGACAGGGTGGCCGAACAGTCTCGGCAAGGAATCCGCTTCAAGTCCCAAGATAGCTGACGTCGATGGCGATACGCATCCAGACATAGTTGTCGGATCCGAATTCGTATACGCCTGGGATGGAAATGGTATCGAACTGCGTGACGGCGACAACCAGCCTCTTACATGGGGTATTTTCAACACGGAGGGCGACAACTATACCGCTACCGTGGCTCTGGGCGACCTCGATGGTGTTCCAGGGGCGGAGATAGTCGGAGCGTCGTGGAATACAAACGAGATATTCGTTTTCACTCATGATGGCAGTACCCTTCCCGGATGGCCGAAGAGTACGAAGGACCTATGCTGGGCGAGTCCGGTAATAGGCGATTTCGATGGTGACGGTGACCGGGAGGTCATCGCCTATGACGTCGACGGCACCGTTTATGTCTGGCACCACGACGGCACCGAACTTATGGATGGTGACGGTGATCCTTTGACGGACGGTCCATTCTTCTCTGCGGGGCTGGCTTCCGACGGATGGCATGTCTCGACACCTGCCCTCGCCGATATGGACAATGACGGAATAGTGGAGCTGATAGTGGCAGCGCCTTACGATTACATCTATGTCCTCAACTCAGACCAGTCGGCTGTAGCCGGATGGCCGGTGTTCAACGGTGATGCGGGCGCTAATATAGGTGCCAGCCCGGTTGTCGGCGATATAGATGGGGACTCCTTCCCGGAAGTCATAATACAGAACTCCTACTCGAGAGTTCTCGGTCTGAATCACGACGGGACGCCGATGTCCGGATGGCCAAGGTGGGTTAACGGCAGCAGTTTCTTCGCCGGTTCAGCTGCACTTGCCGATCTCACAGGAGATGGTTATCTCGAGGTAGTGATTCCCGGAATGAACAGCCTCTGCTACATCTACAGATATAATGGTGCTGCGCTTCCAGGGTGGCCCAAGGCATACTCCACGAGCGGCGCGACCGAATCATCGCCGATCATCGCGGACATCACCGGTGACGGCAACCTCGATATCATTCTCGGCGGTGAGGAGGGACGGCTGAACGCATGGGAGATTGACGGCAGCGAGATTCCCGGTTTCCCGATTCAGCTCAGCGGGTTTATCAGGGCGACGCCGATAGTGAGGGACCTTGACTTCGACGGTGACGTCGAGCTTATCGCGACCTGCTGGGATCAGAA
This sequence comes from Candidatus Krumholzibacteriota bacterium, assembly GCA_030630165.1. GTDB lineage: Bacteria > Krumholzibacteriota > Krumholzibacteriia > Krumholzibacteriales > Krumholzibacteriaceae > JAUWCL01. Next base: position 1,306 of record DAOVNN010000073.1, on the reverse strand, counting down.
CGTATATGTCTGGGATCTGGAAGCACAGGCTTATGCCGGTTACGCTCAGTGGAACGGGTTCCATGCCGACCAGTTCAACAGCGGCTGGAAGGAGCTCAGCGTGTCGACTGACGCTGCTGTAACTGCCTGGATGTACGAGCTGGGTCCGGGATTCCTCAGGCTGACCTGGGCCGTATCCGGCGAGATCGAGGAGTGGGACCTCTACAGGCAGATCGGCGACGGTGATTACGTGATGATCGCTGCGGCCCTGAGAACGGAAGAGACCGGTTCGATCTCGTTCACGGACAGGATGGTCGAAGAGGGGCTGATCTATAAGTATCGGCTCGAAGTAGCCGGCGGAGGCGCATCGGTCGAGACAGAATCGATCGAGGTGCCGGTAGCCAGCGCGAAGCTCTACCAGAACCATCCCAACCCGTTCAACCCGAGCACCACGATAGCGTTCACGGTGCCGGGAGGCTCAGGATCGAAGCAGAACGTGGCCCTCAATGTCTATGATCTCCGCGGGGCTCTCGTGAAAACCCTCGTGAACGGTCCCATCAAGGGCGGGAGGCACGAAGTCAACTGGAACGGTACGAACAACCGCGGGGAGCAGGTCGCAAGCGGTGTCTACTTTACGAAGTTTGCCTCTGGTGGATACAAGTCGGTGAAGAAGATGATCCTTCTGCGGTAATACGTGTCTCTTTTGAGTAAATAGTTTTAAAGGTAACCCGGCCCTGGAGTGATCCGAGACTCTGAGGCCGGGTTTTTCATTCGGTATTGTCCCCGATGTTCCTTTACATACCTTTCCATCATTTTCGTGCTGTACTGTTCCCCATGTTCCCTCAGGCGCTTGTTTGATCTTTTAATGCGGTACCGCTCCCTGGACTCCTTGACATACCGCTCCATGTGCTTCTTCCCGTAGGCCCTCTCCGCCTCGAGCCTGTTGTGTTTTCCGCACAGCAGCCTGAGATTCGAAGGCGAGTTGTCCCCGCCCCTGGCAAAGGGGACCTTGTGATCGATCTGAAGGTCATGGGTAGTCCCGCAACGCCTCCCCCGGGGTGAGACAAAACTGCATCGCCCCTTATCGCGGGCGTAGACCTCGTCGCGGACCTTCCGGGGGATATACCGGGATGGTTCCTGCTTCTTGAGCTTCGGCTTCTTCGAAGTACCCGACGAGGTGCTGGCGACTTTTCTCTGCTCCCGCTTCTCTTTCCTCCTGATCCTGCCCTCAGGGCTGTGCCGATCGATGTACTCGTCCATCACTATGGAAAAGAACTCCTCGAACTCAAGGTGTCTGTGATGCTTCGAAGAGAGCAGAGAGCGTAAC
>DAOVNN010000024.1 GCA_030630165.1 Candidatus Krumholzibacteriota bacterium | reverse complement strand
GTCCCCTTTTTCGATCGGGAACGGAATGTCGCGCGCTCCCCTCACCCCGGCATAGCCGCTCAATGTGCGGGTAAGTTGACCCGGAACAGGGCTGAAGGCCGAAAAGATCTTTCCTCGGAGATCCACCCTGGAGCGGCGTCCCAGGTACTGGTACCGGGCGAGATCGAGATCGAATGCCTCGTATGAGAAATCGGCAGAGCCGACGTTGAGTCCCTTTTCGAACCAGAGATCGAAACACCAGGCGCTCCTTCGCCAGCCCTCGTCCTCGCGGCCATCGTAGACGAACCTGAGGTCGACGGCCAGCCGCTCGCCATCATCGATTGCCGAATTCTCACGGTACCGTTTCGTGCTGCGCAGCAGTGATGAGATCCTCATCGCCTCGAGCGACACGTCCTCCTGCAGCGATACGAAGCTGCCCAGCGTGACATACTCGGATACCTTCCAGGTCAGCCCCAGTTCCCCTCCCCTGCGCTCCCAGTAATCGAGGTAATCGTCGGCCATCATCATCACGATGAAGCCGTTCTCGAGCCGTCCGATCTGCCAGGTATCATTCGACTCGGTCCTCTTGAACCCTTTCAGCTCGAGCCTCAGATCGTCGCCTGCCAGGGGAAATGAGATGCCGGCATCGAAACCGAGAAAACCGCCGGAATCCTTCCAGATCGGTACGTGCAGATAGCCGTACGCTTTCGTATACGGTTTCCTGTGCTTGTCGTTCTCGCGCTTGAATCCGAGACGGATGAGCTCGTAGTCGACCCTTGTCGGCCTGCCGGGCTTGTATGCGAATTTCGTCCTGACCTCCCGGGGATCCTCCTGCTTGACGAATACGACCTCTTCCGAGTCTTCGTATTTTTTATTGTCGAGCCGGCACTCACAACGGTAATAGTAGATACCGCCTTCTATCCTCGCGTCGTGTGAAAGATAGTCTGAACCGTTTACCAGGCTGGCTTTTCCCTCGATGGCAGCGGTGCCCGTCAGGATCATGTTGCCGTTTATCACCCAGGCATCGCCCTTCAGGAAGCCGCCGTTCTGGATGTCGAGCGCGCCCTTTATCACGACGACCGGACCTGCAACGGTGTCGCCGGCCGCGATCATCAGTCCCCCGTAGTGGACCTCTCTCGACGGGAGATCGACCATTGCAGTGATTTCCTGCGGTTTTACCTTCTCTCGTTCCCTCTCCAGTTCGTCGGCAGCATCCGCGTTGGATGCCGCTACCTGAAGCGGCAGCAGGGAAACAGCGATTATCAGGAGCAGAACTCGTCTGATGATATCAATCCTTGTGGCTGTAATAGATCTTTCCGACAATCTTCCACCCGTCCTCGAACTTGTAGAGTGACATGTAGTCGCTGTAGATCAGCTTTTCATCCCTGTATATCATGACTTTGGCGACAGCGGCATCGCCCGACACACTGACCATCGGAATATCACTGGTCACCTTGTCGTCGGGACCATCGGGGTTCTTTTCCTTTGATTTCTCTATGGATTTCACCCAGTCGTCTATTGAAAGGGTCCTGACTTCCTCGCCCTTCATGATAAACATCGTGAACGAGGGATGAAATCCCTTCCTGATAGCGGGAATATCCCTGTCGATATGGATGCCCTTCACGTAGGCATTGACAATCGTCTCTTTTACGGCATCTTCCTCGTCTCCAGCATGAGCAATAGAAACAGCTCCGGCGGATACCAGAAGGACAGCTAGAATGGTCAGAAAGAAGCGTCCCCAGCGCATACAGCACCTCCACAATGTTAATGAACGGGCCGCACAGTACTACTGTCATACGTTGCGGCAGCTTATAGGTTTCATTTCATTGCCGGTGATTCTACAGGCGCCGCCGGATAGATTCAATCAATTAACCGCAAAACAGCATCACCGGAGGCTCTCGCCCCCTGCCGTCTCCACAACAAAGTTGTGCTCCAGTCCGACCCCGTACTGAAAGTAAGTGATATCGGAATTCACACCGGCAAAGGTCAGCCATCCGACCTCCGGCCGGATGGTCCATGCCCCGGATGGTGCAGTTATTCCCAGGCCGAGGTTGTAGCCAATAGCGGACAATTCCATGACGCGCAGGTAGACATGGGCCCTGGCGGCGCCGGTTATCTCGAAATGTTCACCGAGAGGAATTGTGCCGATGAAACCCGGCATAGCCCGGAGTGAGTAAAGATAGAAGTCCCCTAAGGTGATACTGAAGGGAAATGCGACAGCCAGGCAGTCTTTGATTATACCTCCGCGCAGGTCCACGGAGATCTGGCTCCCACCCCTTCCTTCAGGGAGGTTGTGAAACACCGAAACACGGACCGAACCATCGATACGTCTTGCGATGCCGAACCGCATGTCCCCGTCCACGGTCCACCAGCTTACACCGTTGTTATCCTCATCGAGGTGGACGCTTCTGGAGATGCCGACAGTGGAATGGGGATGTCCGCGTTCGACAATGCGAGCGGACTGGAAGGATGAATAGGAAAGACAACCCTGTGACGTGAACAAAGCAAGTAGTAGAGCGCAGATTATCCCCGGCCGGACCACACTCGGACGTCCTGAGCGTTCCCGCATGATACAACCCCTCCCTGTATCTGTCAGGGGCCTTCGCGCAGGGGACGATTTCCCGACCTCACCTAAGGCACGGGCAGGGGAAGATCACTGTCACGTGGAATATATCAGTATTCTGACTGATCAGATAGCCTTTATATCATAAACTGATCTTTGGATACGACGTGGGATATGCGATGGCAAGCACCTGAAGACCAGCGTGTCCTACTATATAGGCATAGTTGCCGGATGCCGCTATTCCATATGCTAAAGGTGTATCGAATGAGCCGATAATCACTGGCGAGCCGGGTGATTTGATATCGATCAGTTGAAGGCCCACCCAGTGATCTGTGACAAAGGCATAATTTCCTGATATGGCGATATCCATGGGTTGCCCCGTGATCTCGACACATTTAACGATTCGGGGAAATCTGGGAAACCTCACGTCCAGTACATGAAGACCGTCTCCACCTACAACGTAGGCATAGTGACCGGAGAAGGTCATACGGCTCCTCAAGTATGGCGTATCGATTGATCTTGCAATCGATGGCAAAGAAGGGTTCGAAATGTCAACCACGTGGAGCAATAAACCATCTGCTATATAGGCATATTCGCTGAAAATAGATATACATGTTGGATCTCCAGATGTATCAACAAATCCGACGATCATCGGCGACGAAGGTGATTTGATATCGATCACATAGAAACCCCCATGTCCCACCGTATAGGCACAGTCGCCATAAACAGCTACTCCAGAAGAGCCGAGTGGCGTATCAACAGACCCTACGACTGATGGCAAAGAAGGGTTCGAAATGTCAATCACCTTAAGACCCCTATTACCCACTGTAATGTTGGCATAGCCGTTGGATACGGGAGGATCTATTGTCGCGATATAGGCATAATCTCCGGATACGGCCACGTCGACTGCATAACCATCTGCATCAGCATGACTTACGAACAGAGGCGAAGCAGGCGATGTGATATCGGATACCAGCAGACCGTTATACCCGCTCGCTGAATATGCGTAATTACCAGATACAGCAACGCTAAGGCCACGACACTCACTGCAGGATCCGACGATGTAAAGAGAATCCATCAAGTCTGTCCTGTTTCTGTCAGATGCGACAGGATTTGAATCTTCACTACACGATATAGCGAAAACCAGAACAAGAGTGGTAACAAGAAGGACCAGCGCTGACTTTATCATCACGATTCCGATTCAAGCAGGGAGAGGGCTCTTGCTTTCAGAGCAAATTCACTGCATTTATCTGTAACTTCCTCAAGTATATCCTCTGTTTCCTCATTCCTTTGCTCTCGCATCAGCACAACGGCCAGATCAAAGAGGGCGACACAGTTGCCCGGATCGACCTTCAGTACATGTCGCAGAAGCTTTTCCGCCTGCGAATAATCGTTGAACGTACAGGCGATGATCGCGTCCAGGATCAGCATCCTGGGCTCGTCATAGCCGAGCACTCTGGCGTGCTCGGCCAGATAACGAGCCATTTTTTTCTGCCCGGTGGCGATGTGTCCGGAAATCAACCAGTACATGAGATCGCTTGAATAGCGCTTCTCATCATAAGCCTGCATCAAGGAACCGATCGATTGCCTGAACGCATCATCCGGCGCCCCCCCTGACGACCGGGTTACTGCGTCCCTGTCAATAGGTACGACATTCTCCATCCCGGGAAAAACGAGTTCTCCCCGGCTGGTAGCAAGTTCGACTTCCCTGATTACGGGACCAAGCACTGAGAGATCAAGAGCACCGGTTCCGGACACAACATCACCGCCGGGCAAGGTCTCACCAGTAAGTGAGACAGGATGGATCTTCCCCCCCGGGGTTTCCTTAATGTCATTATCAGATATCCCTGCAATGAACCATACAGCCGCCGCAACAGCCACGACAGTGGCGGCCACTGCGTACCGGCATCCTCGAGCGGACTTCAGTATTCGTCCCCTGTTGAAGACACTTTTTTCACAGTCCGCCCTTCCCTTCACGATATCGAGGCCTACCTCGATAAGCGCATCGGTAGATTTGAATCCTGCTGCACCTGCCTCCCAGAGCCCGTAAGTAACGGCGGTCTCCCTGTAGATATCGAAGCATCTGTCGCACGACCGCAGATGCTCCCACATCCAGTCCTCCGTCTCCCCTCTGCTCTGAGGGTCAAGAAGACGCAGTATCTCTGTATCGGTCAGGTGGTGGGGGGGCCTATTGTTCATAATTCGTGTATCCTCTCCCTTCGGTGCTCTATTAATAAAGGGCGGGAATATTTCTTAACTTACCAATTTGCACAGTAAATTATTCTTTACACTGATCTTGCGTCCGATCTCATCCAGCGCTGTTCAGTCCGAGACCTCTGCGAAGCTTGCGGAGAACACGGTTAATGACCGTATATGAGCGTCTCTGGCCATCGTAGCCCATCTGCTCGGCTATCTCGGGAGCGCTCATCTCACCTGCGAACCGTAGTTGAATGACTTTCTGCTCCTCGCTCGTCAACTGTGAGAGCAGTTCTTTCAGTTTTCTGGACGTCTGCTTCGCTTCCTCATCCAGCATCCTGGCATCCGGCCGATTACGTTTCACCTTTTCCTCGTATTCACACCTGAGGTTGACCATAAACTTCAGCATCTGCCCTGAGTCCAGGCCGTACATGTCAGCAATCCGGTCGTTCTCAAGTCTTCGGAGATAGCGCCTGCTTATATTAGTCTCAATACGTTCGATTGATTCAATGATCTGCGTTGCGATCACTTTGTCTCGCCGCCAGTTGAGTATATGCACCACAACATCCAGCGGCAACCTGTCGACGAAATAGTACCTGTAAACATCCCTGTCGAAACTGCTGAGCCTTTCAAGTCCTGCCGGATCGCGGCGCCTGCCGCGTTGCTTCCTGATATGATCGAATACTCGGTTCCTTGTATATATGATCAGCCACGCCGCAAGGGTGGCATCCCCCCTGAAGCTCGAGATATCCTCCTCGTAGAGAGCCTTTAATACATCGACATAGACCGTTCCTACGGCGTCCTCATCCGAAGTGAAAAGATGACGCTGAACAACACCATGAATCAAACCAGAATATCGATGGAGAAAATCATGCCAGGACTGAATCGAACCCCTGGCGATAGATTGTGCGAGAGTCAGATCGCGATCAACATCTCTCTGCGTGCTTGATATTATTTCCAAACTCTTGGCCATCCCATAAGTTCCGGGGCGATTCTGGAACATTGCCGTTATCTCGATGGTGGGGTTTCCGACTCCTTACCTTCTGGCATGGCGAGTTGCCTTTTCCGCTTCAAGTATCAGCATAGTAATTATCACACATTTAATCCTCGAAAGCAACTGCAATATCCATATAACTTACTATTATTCAAATAGATACAATTATTATTAATTTTGTTTTTCTGTATGGAATCCTGGTAATTGATTCGTTCTGTCCGTCCTGATTCAGCGATTTGCCCGGTTGCGCAGGTGGTCACTTATACGTTATTATTATATCAATCAACAACTTATTGATTAATGGATGCCCCTTCGAGCAGCATGCTATATGAGAGTAGATAAGAGTTTCTTTCTTTTCTCCCTGATATTTTTTCTCGTCGCCGCTTATTTCCTGTCGTGCGATTCCCGGCATAATCATGATGTCCTGGAATGTCTACCAGACGACCTGAAGGCTCACCTCACTTGCAGTGACGACAGCACACTCGCCTACTACAGCCGTGAGGCCGGCTTTGATTTCATGTCGAAACAGTATTTCATCCTGAGGGAGACTATTGCCGATATTCCACCGAAGGACATTGATCATCTTGTCCCGCGGACTGTTCATTATCTCGCGCAACTCGCAATAATCATGGAGAGTGAATTCCAGGAGGTCTCGTTTGCCAGAGAAATCCAGTATTTCTCAAAACTCGACCCGGAAGAAATATTCAATAGCGTCATTTTAAGGCGAAGGATGAGAGATCTCTACAAAGATGACTCCATCTCCCCTTCGGACAAGATAGAATTGATTTCTGAATACATCGAAGTGTTCGAGCGAACAGGTTATACGGGAATGCTTGCCATGGCGAAAAATAAGCTCGCAGAACTGTATGGCGACATAGGTGATGAAGAAATGCAATTCGTTCTTTTGAAGGAAGCATCGCGCGAGTTCGAAAAGCACAAATGGAACCGCATGAGGTGCCAGACGCTCGGCACACTTGGCTCAATCTACAGATCCATGGGAGATGTAGATTCCATGATAATCTGTTATGAAAAGGCCCTGGATATAGCCAATCGCTCCCGACTCCCTAACCAGACCGCACGGATACTCACATTTTATGCGGGGTATTACAGGAAAGCAGGCAGATATGCCCTCGCCCACAGGCTTTATTCCGAGGCCGAAGAGGTTTGCAGGGAGTATAAGGGAGGCGCGCACCTGCTCAGGTTCGTACTTGAATCAATGGATTTTTATGCCGATCTGGGCTGCTGGGAGATCGTGGAACGTCTAAACGGCCGCCTGAAGATCCTGCTCCGGCTCTATTCCTGGGATAATCACGAGAGTAAACTTAAAGATCTGTACACATTCCGGATGAATCTATTCAATGCCCGCATGCTAATGGCTGAAGGAAATGTAATAGAAGCTGAAAAGATTATGACTGATATCGAAGGATCAGCCAGAAAAATGCGCTCGGATTTCAGAGGCGAATATGTTCGGCTGATGCTGCCCTGGGCAAGAGGCCTGTACGAAAATGGTCGATACGAAGACGCTGAACCAATCATCAATAAGGGAATTCATAATGCACGACAAAATCATCTTCTTACACATGAGGTCCAGTTCTATCTGCTTCTCGCGCAATCACAACTGGAACTCGGTAATCTCGAAAAAGCGGATTCAACGCTGCTGCAGTTTGATAAACTCGCTGCAGGCTGCACAGGGGATCTGAAACTCGAATGTATCAACAGCTGTGCCGCACGGGGAAGACTTGAGCTCTTGCGGGGAAACAGGAAAGATGCCGTCTCGGCCGCGGAGAATGGCCTTGACCGGCTTGCCGGTTACGCAGCGGGAATGGACGGCAGCGTCCACACCTACCTTGCCATCGGTAAGTGTGAAGACCTCAGGATGCTGATGCACGACCTGGTGTCAGATAATCCCACCGCCGGCTACGGCGCCGAACTCCTTTGGAAAGATCTCTACCGATTGCTGGGGACCGGAAATAATGGCATTGATTCAGCAGAGAAGCGGGCAAGGATACTGCTCGCAGGATCAAATAATACCCGACCGGGAGCTCTGATTGAATATCTTCACGAAAGAGGAATTCAGGCAATAGACTGCATAGTGAGTGCGAACGCTGTACACACACTTTACCTTGTCAGAGACCATGAAATATCGCGCTGGACAGTCTCGAAACGCGGGATCCGCAGTGAGTTCCTCGATAGCACCACCGAAATAATTCAAAAGCTGGTCTACGAGACAAGAAACATGCTGATGCCTCGCTCTAATGAAGGCTCTGATGAGATCCAACCTGAGCTCACCGACAACCTCCAGACGCTGGCCGAAATACTTCTCCCCCCGGAAGCACTGGAAAGGACCGGTAGAAAACCTGACCGGTTGTTCCTCTTCACTGCGGAAGGATTCCTCTCGAGTATCCCCTTCGATGCACTCGATATCGGTAAAGAAAAAGATTATGTTCCATTAATTCTACACGCTGATGTTGCGCTACTGCGGAATGTGGACTGTTCTCCAATGAAACGTAACGACAATCCCGGCCTCATACTGGCTCACAGCGGTCGCCTGTTGCAGGATGACTCAGCTTTCCTGCCGGAATTATCCGGAACAATCACAGAAGCTGAGGCTGTCGCCGCTCATAATCCAGATGCGATCTTTCTGAAAAACGAATCGGCCACGAAGGATAACCTGATGCGCTCGTGGGAAACTGCATCATTCCTGTATTTCGCAACCCATATAATGACAGATCCGGAAGTGCCGTATATGGTCCACATACCACTCACTCCCCCACAGAAACAAAATTTCATCGAAGACACATTCCTGGACATCACAGATATACGCAGTGCCAATCTCAGTGGCTGTGGACTGGTAGTTCTCTCGGGATGTTCTAGCGGTGTCCCCTACACCAAATCCCATTTTCTTGCACCCAGTCTGTGTGATGCCTTTCTAGATTCTGGCGCTCATGTAGTATTCCATACTCTCTTGGACATTCCCGACGAAGCAGCCACATATTTCATGTTGTCTTCAATTAGTCTATCAAAAGGAATTCACACTTCATCTGCTAAATTCCTCTGTCAGAACAAACGCAACACTATAAGGGATTCATCAACTGGGTTGAATGATTCTTTCTTTTGGGCAGCTTGCTCTGTTAGTTTGGGATCTTTATACAACTAAATGAGCCATGGTGCGGGAAGATCTCTACTGCCCGCACCATGGCTTTGTCGTAACGTAATACTAAATGTTTGGATCAGGTGGTGGTTCTGGGTCACCTTTCTTGGCACGTATAAGAATCGCACCTTCGTTATTACACAGTGATATTTGATTTGTAATAGGTCCCCATGAGAGAGTATTCCATGTTTCTCCGTGTTCTAACCGATAATAATTGTATGGAAGATCGACTGTTGTTTCGTTCAGACCTTCCACGCCCATGTTATCCATTATCTTTGTAAGAACCAGCACTCTATACTCATCATCTCGCAGAAATTCACGACCGAGTATTTGATAATCAGGTCCTTGTTCATAAATAAAGAACCGGTCAGATATATTCTGTTCATAATCAGGGATATTCCACATGTTTACAGTAGGCTGTCCAACATCTAATTGGACCAACGGATTCCAATGGCAACGTTCTACAGGGGGAGTAGAGTCATCGAGAAAATGCTTCCTCGTTCGGTAATAATAAAATGCCATCTGATGATTAATCATGTAAAACGTAGCAAGTGAGAACTCACGTCCCTTATCTGAACCTAGGTTTTGTGTACCAGACATGTCATAGCAACAGAATATATATCCTTTATCTTGCTCCAAGTATTCTGTGTATGGACGTTGGAGCCAACATTCTATCCGACTGGTTGTCATCAGAGCAGCACTGCCACCATAACCCATCCAAAGTTCATTAAGTATGTTTTCGAGATATGTTTGTGACAAAATATCCTGATAGTCTGTTACACAATCCTGATCAGGCTGCACTGTGTTTGCGATGCCAATTAACTCACCGGAACTCACTTCGCTTTCAAGTTCATATACAGCCCAGGGAACGAAGGCATATTTATCGGCAATATATGAAAAGTCATACGCATATTCGTCTTCACCTGCATAAGCAAACGTCTTATCAAAGCCCTGATACCACGCACCTTGTGGAGCCAGCACGTAGCTTACTTCATCAAAGAAGAAACCATCTACTTCAAAAGATATTGGTTCCATTGCAAGCTTTGTCACTACAAAATCAAGATACGGAAAATCTTCTCTATTCTGATAACCTTCAGGCATTTTAAGAAGAGCTCGATATCCTGTGTCAATATTGTCCCAGCAACAACAATAACTATAAAATCTTGCATCAACCATGCAACTTGGGGATTGATTTGTGCAACCAGGAAGAATAGTAGCGGAATCAAAACAGCTATGGTATGTCACATCCTTTTTGTAATGCATAACAACATCATCATACTCAAAGCCATTGGGTAATCCCTCGTCTGGGTCGTGCCCTATGTGAGGCACTCTAGTTGCTTCCCGTGTCCAGATAAAATCGTCAATTACACCATCACCATTATCGACATGTCTATATGATCCCATGTATGGCCCGCCCCAATGATACATATCGTAGTGATTGGCTACGAAATTCTCATAATCAATATGGTTAGTAAGTGCAGTTCGGGCATTCTTATAATTGTGCCCATATATTTTAATATGACTGTAATGCGTCCCTCCGGTTAGGTCTGGGTCGCCTGATGTCCAGTTATCTTGAATATATGTACGGAGTGGATTCGTTCTATTTAACGGATTAGAGGGAGGTTGTGATACTCCAAGTCTTGGAGATGTTCCGTCGAGCTCAGGCTCGGTTTGACGGCTACAGCCTAAAATAGCAACCTGAAACATAATCAATATTAAGAAGATCTTTTTCGTTATCCTTATCATAATTATTCTCCCACTATTAGATTCGTTTTTATTTAGAGAATATCATTTAATCGGTTCAGGCTCTTTCATAACCTCCTCGCTTTATCTAACATTTTCGATTATCACTCTCCTCCATGGTCTGCATAATGATTACATATGAAAAGTGACGGGATTATTGGAACAATTACGAGGTTGGTTTTATGCTTTATACAGAAATTATCAGCGAAGGAGATACATAGATGTCTAGCATATATGTATAATCAGCAAAATGCGGAATGTGTCAACAATTATGAGACATGCACTATCTCAGTAAAATCATTTTCATTGATGATGAATAGCTTTGTGCATCAAGTCTGCAGAAGTAGATTCCCGATGACACAGCCTTGCCCGAAGAGTCCTGTCCGTCCCATACAAGCTCGTGGCTCCCCTGTTCGTAAACAGAGTCAGTCAGGGTCCTGACAAGCCTGCCAGCTACATCAAACACATCCACTTGCACCCTCGACTTGTGAGGCACATCGAATCGGATCGTGGTAACGGGATTGAAGGGGTTGGGAACGTTCTGCGCTAGATAGAAATCCCTGATGCCGGGAGAGTCGGGACCGTCGGTCGACGTCCCCTTCGAGAAATCAGCGTCAGAGTCATCGTATGAGGCCAATCCAGCTCCGTCGCGGGCGATCACGCGTATCCTGCATTCGCTCGATGCCCCTTCCGATACGGTCCAGGTATACGTGTCTCCGCTCGTAATCCCCAAGACTATCGTTTCGCCGTATGTCAGGCCACCATCGGTCGACAGTAGGATATCGGCATCTGCAGCCTCGTCCACCGTCCATGTTATTTCAACGGTTTCACCCGTCGAGAACTCTTCGCCGCCGTTCGGGTATACGGTTGTCACGACCGGTGGAGTGGTGTCGGGCCATAACCCATCGGCGAGCCAGTCGAGGCATCTCGACATGAGGGTATCCCTGTCCGCGGCGGTGTTTACCGCCTCGAATCCGAAGGCCAGATAAACGAGCCTGTGTCCCGTATCATACCTGATGCCTCCCTCCGCTCCCGGTACATATTCGAGGACGGGGAAGGCGCCGGTGCGCGGCTCTATCTCGCTCGGCCAGTCCTGGGCTCCGCTGCCGTTGCCTCCACCGATATCGAAGGCAAGCCCGTCACCGACTGGATCGCCCGGTATCCCGGTGAGCGAACGGAAACCGGAGTCATCAGTGACATAGTCGGCGTGGAGATAGTCGGCGTAGAAAGAGATATCATCTGGATCCCCGTAGTAATTCAGCTGCCATCCAACATCCTGGCCCGTCATGAACAGGGCTCCACCGCCGTCGAGCAGAGCCTCGATCGCCGTGATGTTTTCCGGCTCAATATCGCCGCCAATTCCTGTAAGCCAGATGACCGCGGTATACCCGGACAGGTCTGTCGCGCCGATATATCCGTTATCTATCTCATTCCACTTCTCGTAGATGTACCCGTTGTTCTGCAGCGATGCCTCAAAGTACTGCTCGAGCTGCGCACCGTCGTCATCATCGACAAGAAGGACCGGACAATCACCTACACTGACCTCAAAGGTATCGAAGTTGGTGTACCCGCCATCAGCGCTTATCGTCAGGACGAACTCTATCCTGTCGCCTGGAACGGCGAACTGATCGACATCGAACTCGAAGTCACCGGTGCCCGGCGAGGAGGCTCCCACCGGTATCGTGCCGTACGAGACCGTCGACTGTGTAACCGCAGCGAGACTGCCGGTGGTCGAGAGGGTCGCCGAAACGTTTGTCCTGTCAGTCGACAGGATATCGCACCAGAGCGTGACAGGCATCGCGACGCTCTCGCCGGGATCGGCCCTGCCGTCGCCGTCGCCCCCGGAATCGAGGATCGAATGGCCCGCGTACCATACATCGAGGCCCGAGTTGTAAAGTACACGCTGCGTGGCGTGACCGATCTTGCAGGTCCCGTACTTGATCCAGAAGAATCCGTCGAGCCCCCAGGCATCTCCCCAGCTGTTCTTGCAGAGCCAGGCGCCCTCGCCGCCGCATAGTGTGTCCTCCCAGCCCACGATCAGAACGGCGTGGTTTATCGATTCGTCACCTTCATGCTCGTAGCAGCCTCCCCCGTAAGCACTGAAATCGTCATACACGGTGAATGTCGTAGCCACGGGCGTTATCATGACCTGCTGCTTTATCGTTTCGACATCGTTGGGAATGTCGATCCATCCGCCGTTTGTCACGTAAATATCACACGGCTCGTCGGCACATAGGATCGAATCGTCAGCCATGTAAGGCATGCACGGCTCCAGAACGGCTCCGTTGTTGCGCACGTAGTCCCATGTCCATGAATACCAGGTACCCGAACACCCGTACCCGAACGTCCTGCAGGAAAGTATCTGCTGCTCGGCAAGGTCGTACTCGATTCCCTCGTTGATCATTACAATCGATTCGAGGGCCGCCGTTCCGGCGAAGATAGCGCAGCTCCCGCATCCTCCCTGGCTTTTCACTGCCGAGACCCCGTCCATATCGCGCCAGTCCCAGTTTGACGGAGTTGCAGGCATCATCGGAAGGGGGTGTTTACCATCGTAAAAACTTTTATACAGCGTCTCGAATCTCTTCTCGACTTCAGGAGGAATATGGACCCCGAGCATTCCCTGGAACTCCGCTTTGGACAGATCGGTCACCCACGACCTCTTCGCTGTCCAGTTGTATCCCTTCGAATCGATCTCTCTCTGGATTGATTCGATTTCCGGATCGCTCTGGGCGTCCGCGGACAAGGGCGCAGGGAAGATGATCGAAAGAAACAGGGCAAGAAAGATCAGGGCTGTAAGTGAGGATCTGCTGGATCTCATGCAACACTCCTTTGATGGTTGATATCCCCCTTATTATATCAGAATTGGTGAGATCTTCGCTACAATAAGAAGGGCGCGGGGGTCCCGGGACAAACAGGGCATTCGTTCTTGTCTTCTGAAGGGAGAATTCAGTCAGGGATTTTCTGATTAATGTTCCACGGCATCATGGAATGTAATGGAAGCCGAGATCTATGGGACCTGAATCAGGTATGCCGTCGGTCCTTGTAGTCATGTAATCCACCAGCCAGAAGTCGACCGCGGTCAGCATTCCGGCATCCAGACATGGGCTGTCCTGTGCCTGTCCTGCCTCTGTATGGGAGAGATACCAGTCTCCCCGAGGTCCCACGGCAAACAGCGGATCGAGCCTGATGTTCCCGTCCGCATCAGCTGAGCCGTCCCTCTCTCTACCGTAACCGTCCTGGTCGATATCGCAGCCTGTTATCTCCGGGATCATCTCCGTACCGATCTCGATAGCCGGCCAGGCGTTATATGCAACGTTGCCCCAGACGATAGTGTTGGTGAACTCTGCCTCACTTTCCCAGCAGCTTATTCCTCCGCCGTATTTGGCGGCGTTCTCAGCTACAGTGCAGTTGATAAGGATCGAGGACGACTTCAGCAGATAAACTCCTCCTCCGCTGACGTAGGCAGTATTTGTCTCTATAAGGCAGTTCAACAGTTTTGTAGAATCAGTTCCGGCGATGCCGTTCATGTATACGCCGCCGCCGCTGCACGCCCTGTTCTCCCTGAATATGCTGGACATCACCAACACCTTCGAGCTCGTGTTGTACAACCCGCCTCCGTTATGATTGGCAAGGTTGTCGCAGAAGAGGCAGTTGTTTACTGCCACCTCACACCAGCTGTTGTACATCCCCGCACCAAAACGGCAGCTGTTGCCCGGTCCGAAGACACATGATTCAAACACCGGATTACCATCGATTCCGTTCTGGTCGTCGTTGTAGACACCTGCCCCGTTGTTGAGCGCGCTGTTTATCCTGAAGACGCAGTTCCTCACATGTGGCGAAGCGTGAATGTTGGCCATTCCCGCCCCGTGAAAGGCCGCATCGTTCGAGGTGAAAATACAATTTTCGACTACCGGAGAGACGCGGTGATTGAGCATCCCTCCGCCGCAGTTGTCCGGATAACTGCCGAATGCATACCCCGACTGGATGATGAATCCATCCAGTCTTGCGAAATCGGTTCCGATGACGACATGCCGTACACTGTTATCCCCATCGAGGATCGTCCTGTTCGCATCCGGGTCCCTGTCTGACAGTTCGGTATCGGCAGTCGAAAAGCCGCCGTACATATCGACACCAGCCTTCATCCTTAATACCGGGACGGAGGAATCACCCGGATCGGGGCTGAAGTAGGAGCCGTCGGCAACCCAGACCATGTCTCCGTCCCCGGCATAGTCGACCGCTGCCTGCAGG
>DAOVNN010000298.1 GCA_030630165.1 Candidatus Krumholzibacteriota bacterium | reverse complement strand
TCGAGATGGAGGCCCGCATCTGGACCGCCGGCATCCAGCTCGATATCGAGAGGATCTACCTGCAGGCCGGCGCCAACAGGTGGAAGTTCACGGAGTCCGGCGAATCTCTATCGCTTAAGTCCGGGGCCGCTCCCATGATATGGAACCGCACACTCAGCGTCCCTCCTGGAACTGAACCTGGCATCAGACCTGTTCCCTTCTTCTTCGATTTCATGAACGGCGGGAAACGAATTGAGATGCACTCCATGGCAAGCGTCATCCTGACGAGCGGCTATGATATTTCACTCAACTACCCGGGAGGCCGCCGCCTCAGTGACGATGCCCTCCCCCTCAACATAACGGTTCGTTACGGCACGGAGCATCCCATACAGGGCGTTATTGAGGGAGTCTTTTTCAGGGATCTCGGCTGTACTCCCGAACTTCCTGCCAGATTCATGATAAAAACGAATACAGATATTACTACATTGCCATTGACGATCGATCCGCCCGAATCACTTCCTCCGGGAAGATATCCCTTTACGCTTTCGGTCAAGATCGACGGAAGCACAGTTGCCGCCTTTGAGGATGAACTCGTCAAACCCGTCCGATGGCTGCACCTCGGTCCCTTGCCGAATCGCGGATGGGTCATCGACAACGCCACTTCGCTTCAGAGCGACCTTTACGGAACGCACACGCTTTCCGACGGCAGGGAGCTCTGCTGGAGCAGGGTCCCACACGGGGCGTTCGACGAATATGGGTCCGTGCTGCCCGACAGGCTGTACGGAAGCGGAAGTGACAGGTGTATGCTCCTCTATACCATGGTGACATCCGACAAGCGCCGAAAGGTGTGCTGGAAGATCAAGTCGGACAATGTCACGAACTTCTGGATAAACGAGATCCCGCTTCTGGGTTCAGGTACATCGGGATCATCAAAAAGCGGTGTCACGATGCTGCGCGAGGGGCGGAACGCGTTTCTCGTAGCTTCAGCCTGGAACAAGCTCCCTGACAGAATAATGCTCGAGATCAGTGATGAGAACGGCATGCCACTGGCTGGGATAGGAAACGACGTCGATGTAGTGGTCAGGGATTTCGCCCGGGTAAACGAGACTACCGACAAGTCCTCTCTTACGCCTCTGCCAAGCTCCGGAGAGCCGCGCGAAGTCACCTTCACGATCGACCATCCTGACGCTTCCGAGGTCTCGCTGATAGGCGAATTCAACAACTGGTCGCCGGAGACGAATCCAATGAAGTTGACGGGGAGCGGGATGTGGAGCGTCACAGTCACACTCCCTCCGGGAACCTACTCTTACAAGTTCCTCATCGACCGCAAGCAGAAGCTGCCGGATCCTGCAGCGAAAGGTTCGGAACCGGACGGATTCGGCGGCACCAATTCGGTTAAAAAGATCAAGTAGGGATTCAGAACGATATCAGAGCTGAACGCCCGTCAGGCCAAGAAGGAAATTCAGCAGCCCCCCCGTAAGAAGAGAGACCGTGAACACGCCCAGGAAGATCACTGCCGCCCTGCGGATACCTATCTCTTTGATCGTAACGATCACTGTAGCGAGGCAGGGAATAAACAAGCTCATCACCACGAGTGCGACAACTACCTGGTTGCCGTCGAGCAGCCCGTCCTGCCACAGCCTGTACAGGCCCGCCGCACCATAATCACGCCTGAAGAAACCAAGTATGAACGCTGCTGCGCTCTCTACCGGCAACCCGAGGAACCGGACAACAACGGGGTCGATCACCCTGTGAAGAGTAGCCATCGCCCCCGTAATATCAAGTACGAACAGGATGACTGTTGCGATGAGAAAAAACGGCAGGGCTTCCTTGAGGAACCAGACTGCCCTCGCTTTCGTCTTCAGAAGGATGTTGCTGACCCGCGGGGTCCTCAGCGGTGGAAGCTCCAGCATGAAATCCGATGATCTACCCGGTATAAATCTCTTGAGGACCATTCCTGCAAGCACGAACTCGATAGCGATTATCCCACCGATCACCAGTACGCCGGCCGGTGAAACGGCTGAGAGCAGGGCCATGATGACCCCGAGCTGCGCCGAGCATGGAATCGCCAGTGACAGGAGAGCGATCACGATGATCCTCTCCCTGCGCGATTCGAGGATCCTGCTCGACAGGACCGCCATCGTCACGCAGCCGAATCCGAGGACGAACGGAAGTGTCGCCTTGCCGTTGACCCCGACGATTTTCAGGGCATTGTTTGTCAGGACGGTCAGGCGCGGGAAGTATCCCGTATCCTCGAGTACTCCGAATATGAGAAAAAATACTACGACAATCGGCAGGACGATCGAGATCGCATATGTTATCCCCATACTGAGCAGCCCGAAATCTCCCACTATGAGATCCTGGAAGAACCCTTCGGGCAGGAGGCGCTCGACAGCCGGATTGAGGTATCGCCCGAACACTCCGTTCTCGAGAAAATCGACGAGCTTGCCCGCTGCGAATACCCCGACCAGCATATATATAAGGTATAGAACCAGCACCAGGATCATGCCGCCGTACACCGGGTGCAGTGTCAACCTGCCCATGCGCCCCGCCCCGGCGAAAGTAATACCCACTACGACGGCGAACAGAATGGGCAGCGTGGGAAAGAGTCCCGCCGATGATAACGCGTCCTTCCCGACCAGGATGTAAAGAACCGCAGTAACGACGGCGATAACGGCGGCCGGTAGATAACGGCTCCATCCCCCGGCACTGGCTCCGGCCCCGTCGTTTTCCACCATCACGCTGCCGCTGATGATCCTCTCGGCCCAGTCCTTCCTCGCACCGGCGATCGCATAGCCGAAGGGCTCGAAGAATTTTTCCTTCCTCAACACCAGCCTGCTTCTCTGTTCCCTCAGTCTGGCCCGGCTTGAATTCCCGAAGATATCCTCCCCACCCGTCATCATCGACAGCGTCCCGAAGAGTCCGAACGGATTGACGTCTCCGAGGTCGTCCTGTGTCTCGCGGATCGCCTCAGCCAGTCTCGGCGAATAATCGATTCCTATCTGGGGTACTCTCGCGAGACCACCGTTGATAGTGGCCGCGAGCTTTGCGAGCCCGATCTTCTCCACGGCGACCGCTTCAATGACCTCTATCCCGAGGAGCGAGGAGAGCTCCTTCGTGTCTATGTCGAATCCTCTCTGCCTCGCCTCGTCCATCATGTTCAGGACGAGTATCATTCTGCATCCGATTTCGGCGAGCTGGCTGGTCAGGAGCAGGGCCCTGAACAGGTTTTTCGCGTCAGCGACCTGGATGACAGTCGCGTTGGTGTCAGCAAGGATTATATCCCTCGTGACCTTCTCGTCCTCGCTTCGCGGGAACAGGGAATTCACGCCGGGAGCATCTATGACCTCTCGGCCCTCCCTCGGCCCCATCACACCGGTCGCTATCTCGACGGTGGTGCCGGGATAGTTGGACGCGATCGAATATCTTCCTGTGAGATATGAAAAGATGACGCTCTTGCCAACGTTGGGATTGCCGACGAGGAGCACCCTGCCACCCTCACCTGGTGCAGGATGGTGCTGAATGTGTTTGCGGTGCCGTTTCCTGTGCTTCATTTCAAATGGGTCCTGTTTGAGGCGTCAGCTTCGAACGACATGGACGTCATCAACGAGCCGCATCTCCAGGGCGAGCTGGGTCTCTCCGAGGATCAGTATCAGGAGAGGCTCTTTCTGATGAACTTTTACTA
>DAOVNN010000228.1 GCA_030630165.1 Candidatus Krumholzibacteriota bacterium | reverse complement strand
GTATATGTGGCGAATCTTTTCTCATGATCGGTATATACCCACTCCTCGTCGAGGCCCTCCATCTTGTATGCATATCTGTTTTTATCAGGAGCGCTGAATTCCAGCGCCGCGAACTCGAACGAGAAGACGTAATCACTGTGCGTAAGGCGTATCTCATCGATATCAGATATCGGCCGATCGAATTTAACTTCCTCGTTAAGCTTCGTAAATGATGTAATTACCACAGGCGGCACAAAAGGATTATCCTCGATGTCCGAAGGGAAAAAGGCATTGAATCCTTCGGTTCCACCGAAGAACATCTCCCCGGAAGGAGCACGGAAGAATGAATTCCCGTTGAATTCGTTGCTCTGGAGCCCGTCGCGCTCGTTATAGTTCTTGAAGACCTTCTCTCTCGGATCGAACCTGCATATCCCGTTATTAGAACTCAACCAGAAGTTTCCATACTCATCTTCCAGGGCCCCGTATATAGATTTGCTCGGCAGGCCGTCTTCATCCGTATAGGCGGTGAATATTTCCTTTTTTCGATCGAAGGAGCTGAAGCCGCCGCCCCATGTACCAAGCCAGAGTGATCCTCTTGCGTCCTCAAGGATCGAAAAGACAAAATCGTTGTTGATGCTGGTGGAATCCTCAGGGTCATTTCTGTAGGCAGTAAACGTACCGGTTTCCCTGTCCATCCTGTTGAGGCCGCCACCCTGTGTACCGATCCAGAAAAGGCCGTCGCTGTCCTCGAATATCACTCTTATGAAACCATTGCTTATGCTTGATGGGTCCTCCGGATCATGGACATAACGTGTGAATGTTCCGCTTTCCCTGTCCATCCTGTTGAGGCCACCTCCGTTTGTGCCTGCCCACAGGGATCCGTCACTATCCTCAAACATCGATCTTATCTGGTCGTGACTTATGCTGTAGGGATCTTCCGGGTCGTTCCGGTAACAATGAAATCTACCCGTATCCCTGTCCAGCCGGCAGATTCCACCTCCATTTGTCCCCACCCATATCTTGCCTTCTGTATCCTTGTATACGACCCTGACGATGTCTGCGCTGAGGCTGTATGGATCCTCCGGGTCATGCCTGTAGTTAGTGTAAATGCCCGTAGATCTGTCCAGATAATCGAGGCCGCCCCCGTGTGTACCGATCCAGAGTTTGCCGGGCTCATCCTCGAGGATGGACCAGACGATGGGATGCCCCATGGAGTTGATCCCGTTCGGATTGTATCGGAAGTGAACAAATTTCTTTCTCTTCAGATCGAACTTGTTGACGCCTCCGCCGTAAGTACCGAGCCAGATCACACCCGACCTGTCTTCGCAGATATCATAGATCTCGTTGTAGCTGATGCTAGTCGGATCGTTCGGATCATTGATGAACGTCAGGAACTTCCCTGTTGCAGGATCGAACCTGCACAGACCGCCTCCGTTTGTTCCAAGCCAGACGATGCCGTTACTGTCCTCGTGGATAGCGAAGACTGCCGGGTGGCTCAACCGTTCCGGATCGTCAGTATCGGCTTCGTGATTTCTGAAGGATCCTGTCTTCCTGTCGAGGACGGAGACTCCTCCGCCGTTGGTACCGATCCAGAGATTGCCGTGACTGTCAGAATGAAGAGCTGAGATCGAATTGACGGGCAGGCTCGCGGGATTGTCTGGCTCGTGAACATAATTTATAAATATGCCTGTCTTCGGATCGAGGCGGGAGAGCCCGCCTCCGTGGGTTCCTGCCCATATATATTCATCGGCGCAATGACAGATAGCCATCACCTTGTCAGCGCCGAGAGTTGTCGGGTCGTCGGGGTCGTGAAGATAGCGGGTGAAAGTCCCAGTGCTCAAGTCGAGCCTGTTCAGCCCTTTATCCGTTCCTGACCATATGTTGCCCATGGAGTCTTCGTGGATGCAGTTGACTATGTTGTTGCTGATCGTAGTTGAATCGCCAGCATCAGACAAATAGTGAATGAAAACGTCGTTTTCGCTGTCGTAGCGATCGAGGCCCTTCTGGAATGTACCCACCCAGAGTATTCCGCGGCTGTCGAAAAAGATTGAAAGGAGATGGTTGTAGCCGAGGCTTTTCGGATCTTCTGGATCGTTACGTATTATCGAGAAATGATATCCGTCGTACCTGTTGAGGCCATCCTCTGTAGCGAACCACATGAAGCCTTCGTTGTCCTGTGCTATAGAATAGACTATCGTCTGGGATAAACCGTCATCGATGGAAAGCTCCTCGAAGCTCATCCGGTTCTCCTGGCTGTGCGTACCTGTGCCGACAAAGACCAGAGCGAATATGGATAAAAACAGCAGAATCCTTAATAATACCGGTTCCAGGAACTTCACTTTCATTTCCGACCCCCTCGATCGAGGACATGCATTCAGGCGCACCCTATAATCAGTATACGTAATAGATCGAATAATGGTTCTTGTTTAATGAGAGATGGACAGCGGGGAAACAATGCGCCTCGTTCCTGTTTGTCTTGAGAATCACATTGAAAAGGTTTAGAATCTCCCGGCATCATCAGAGTACACCATTCCATCCGAATCAGGTCCGAGATGATTAGTGGACGATCCAGAATGTCGAACCTTCGGTTCTCCGACCGGATACTGCTTGGTGTAGCCTTGATACTCGGTCTCACGGCAACGCTGAGATGTTTAGGAACAGAAGAGATCACCATTAATGCCGCTGGTTTCCTGGCTGCGGCAGCTCTGCTTTCCATAAGGCCCCTGGCAAGGCTGATCAAGGATACAGAGGGGAACGGCGAGCGTAGAGGAATGATCCTGGCGGTCATCTTCGGTGCTCATCTCATCGCGACCCTCTTTTTCTTCCCGCCAGAAGATATCGTCAACTCAAGGCCGGTACTCTCCCTCGATCACGCGCTCCATTATCAGCAGGTTGTTCGGGGGAGTGAGATCTTCGGGGATTCGTACAGGCTTCACACGTACGATCCGTATTTCATGGCCGGATACCCCGGGGGTACTGTCTTTGATATAGATTCAAAGGGAGTCGAGATCTGGTGCGCTCTCCTGACTTTCATCGATAAAGCCAGAGCCTACAAGATCTTTATACTCATGGGATACCTTCTTCTCCCATTCAGTATGTATGCAGGGAGCCGCCGATTGGGATTCAGGGCTGATGAATCAATACTTTCAACACTCATCCTGATGTCTTTCTGGCACTGGGGCAGGCCGTATGTGGGAGAATTCCGATTTGCCGGCATGTTTTCCTGCCTGATCGTTTCGCATCTTTCGGTATATATCACAGGGCTGTTCAGATCCTTCCTGAGAGAGGAGAAGGCCAAGGCATTCTGGATAGCAGGTCCCCTGGCATTTCTTATACATCCCACCGCGGCAGTGCTCCTTCCGATCCCTTTCATCTCACTGTTTTTCGTAGAGCGGCGTGCTGTTCAAGCAGGAGCGATACACGGCAGGTGGGAACTAAAGATTCTCGTCAGACTTGTGGCGTGGTGTCTGCTGATTCTCACAGTTAACGCTATCTGGCTGGTTCCGTTCTTCAGATATCTGGACATAAAAGTCGCCTCTGAAACATTCTTCCAGATCAACGGCATCATGGGCCTTTGCGAAATACTTTTCAGACCGGGCAACCTGCCCGCACTTTTACTCGTCGCGTTGTCGATCACAGGGCTGGTTCACATGTTACGCAACGGGAGGGCCAGTGAAACAGTGGGGCCGGCCGCCGGGAGCGCTTTTCTGATATTCATCGCAGCTTTCGGGATCTGCATACCGATATGCGACCAGATGGAACCGGGAAGGTTTCTCGTGCCCGGACTGATATTCATGGCACCCCTGGCAGGCCCGGGACTGATAATGATTTTCAGGAGAGCTGAAAAAGTGCTCAAGGCGAGATACCAATTCAGAAGGGCAAGTACGGCAATCATCATCGTGCTTTTACTGAGCTCTCCTGTTTATGCCTTGCTTGCTTCCAGGGCATGGTATAGCCACACTCTCAGTACTACATTCACGGCTGAGACAGAGGATCTGATCGATGCGTTGAGGAGATATACCGGGCAGTCAGGCAGACTGATGATAGAAGATGGACCGGCCTGGAACTACGGTGACAGCTTTCTTCCGGCGATCATTCCACAGATCACCGGGGTCGAGCAGATAGGGGGTCCGTACCCATGGGCATTCATCAGGCATAATTTCACGAACTTTCACATGTGCAGCGCCATGGGCAGACCCCTCAAAGAAATGAACGCGGACATGCTGTGGCGCTATATCAGTCTCTACAATATCAGGTGGATACTGACCTCAACTACGGAATGCCGCGAATATTTTGAGAATATCCTGCAGCAGGATCAGATATGGAGCTCGAAACATTTTGCCCTGTGGGAAGTAGTTTCGCCCGGAGGATCCCTCGAGGACCGCGGGATCGTGATCAAGGCGTCGTACGGCCGTATCGAGGTGACACTGAGGCCGGACGAAAACGGGAGTCTGCCAGGCAGGGTCCTGCTTCCTTATCACTGGGATCCCGGTCTCCATGTCGATCCGCCTGCCGTTATCACCAGGGAGCAGCGCATGGAGGATCCGGTACCCTTTATCATTCTCGAACCGCACGGAAAGAGGGATATCCTGATAGAATACCGCTGATCAATCTTCGCATTCTCCTGTTTCAGAACACCTTAGACGCTACCGTTGACTTGATCGACTAATTGTTGTAAACTTGATGTCTAAGTTCTTATATATGAAAGGAATTCGCAAGAGCATCATCAGCTAAAGAACCTGCGCGAATCATGACAGATAAAAGCCGCAACACGCTCCTCGTCTGCGTGCTCCTCGCCACCGTGGCCTTTCACCTGGGTGTGGCGTGGCAGGACTTCCCCACGCTCGCCCGTAATGGGTTCCTCTACGACGACAGCTTCTACGCATTCCAGATATCACGCAACATGGCCGAAGGCGTTGGGATGACCTTTGATGGCGTCCATCCGACAACGGGATTTCAGCCGCTTTACGTATTTCTTCTCGTTCCCGTTTTCATGATCGCAGGCGGTGATCCGGCGCTGCCGATCCATATAGCACTTTCCATGCTCGCGATATTTACCGGAATGACTGCGTTTCTGCTCTACAGGATCGCGAAACGGTATGTAGGTTACGCAGCATCGTTAACAGCAACACTGATCTGGGC
>DAOVNN010000189.1 GCA_030630165.1 Candidatus Krumholzibacteriota bacterium | reverse complement strand
GGACAACGACCTGAGGTTCGGCGCGGAGTACACGATTCGCGACATGATCAGCATCAGGATGGGATACGATTCTGAATCGTTCACCGCCGGAATCGGGTTCACGTGGCACGGGTACTCGCTCGATTACGGATACTTCAGCAGGGAAGAGGCTGGAAGCTCGCATCCGATCACGATTTCCGCCAGGCTGGGCACACCTGTCGACCAGAAGGTCGCCGAGAGGGAAGAAAAGCGCAGGGCCGAGGAGGAGAGAAGGCTCAACGAGCTGTTCGCCGTCCGCATCACCTCGCATATCAACGCGGCTGACAGCCTCAGGGAAGCCGGTGAACTGGAAAGCGCTCTCGACGAGGTCAAGATCGCGCTCGAATACGACCCGGCTAACGAGCGGGCAGCGATCCTCCGCGACGATATCAGCGCCGCGATCCTCGCCGCCCAGGAGGAGCGTACGAGGAACGCCGGGAAGACGCTTCTGATCAATAAGCATTCCGATCTCGGACTGGGATATTACATTGATAACGAATATATACTCTCCAGGGCCGAATGGCGGAATGTCCTCAAGATCGATCCCGAGAACGAACAGGCTCTGGAATACCAGCGCCGGACACAGGAGAAACTCGATGAGCAGCTGCAGTCCCATATAACGAAGGCAGCGGCTCATGAGAGAGCCGGAAGGCTCCTTGAGGCTATCGGTGAATGGAACATCGTCCGTATGATCGATCCGGAGAATGCCAAGGCTACAGCGGCAATAAAGCGGATAAAGGGCCGCATGGACAGCATGAGCAGGGATTACGAGGATGCCAGCCGCAGGCTCGAGATGATCGATCTCTTCGACAGGGCCATGACGGCGTTCACAGAGGGAAGGTACAAGGATGCGGTCGCACTCGCACGGGAGGTCCTTCAGCTCGATCCGTCTAACGCGGAGGCTAAGGAACTGATCAACAGGGCCGAGCGGAGGATGAATCCTCTCAGCGACGAAGAGAAGGAACAGGTCAGAACCCTCTTTGTCGAGGGGTTGGAGTACTTCACGCAGAAGGAATACGTAAAAGCGATAGATATCTGGGACAGGATCCTTCAGATCGATCCGGATAACGAAAGTATCAGAGCTAATATAGAAGATGCCAAAGAGCGGCTTAAAATAATCGAGTCATCCGAAGGCGGATAAGTGAAGCGGGAACTCTTAGAGGATCTGGAGACATTTCACCTTGAAATCCCGGCCGATGAGAACAATCTCAGTGAGGTCAGGGATTTCATTGCCGAGATATGTCTCAAGGCCGGTTTCTCCAAACGCGAGACTAACAATACGAAGCTCGCGATGGACGAGGCCTGCACCAATATCATCAAGCATGCTTACCGCGACAAGGCCGGGACGATCCGTATTGATGTTCAGGCGGAGCCGGGCAAGGTAGAGATAAATATCTTCGACAGGGGAAAATCCTTCGACTGGTCCAAGGTGAAGGACCCCGACCTGCAGCAGTACGTAGAAATCGGTAAAAAGGGCGGACTCGGCATCTACCTGATGAACAGGTTGATGGACGACCTGGACTACCAGGCTTCCGAGAACGGCAACCGTCTCTTCATGGTCAAGAATGCCGGCTCCGACAGATCTGGGCCGCTCTTTGTCTCCATAAGGCCAAAGTGGACCGCCACGCTGCGATTCAAGTTCGCATTCAGGGCGACGCTCGGGCTCCTTGGCCTCGTCTTCTTCCTCTGGGCGATACAGTACGTCAACCAGTCGAGGGAAATATCTTCGAGGACTCGAGATGCCTGGGTGTCGATGAGCAATTTTGCCAGGGCTGTAGAGGGGAAGAGCGAGTCGGCGATCATTAAGTTCGACCTGTACGATCCAGAGTACAGGGAACTCACCGACTTCGTGATTGAGCGTGTATCGAAACATCCTGCCGTGACTTATACGAGGGTCGTCAACAACAGCGGCATTATCGTCTCATCGAGTGATGTTGAAGAATTCATGAACGACTACGCGATCCCCGCCGATGCGGCAACGATGGATCAGGGGGGGACATGGGTCACGATAAAGGATGCAGAGAGTGGTGTCATAAGAGAGCTGCACTTTCCGATCTATATAACGCGTGATGAAGCAGAGAACGTGGCGTCACTCGGACGCGTTGTCATCGGTGTCTCCGAGAGTGTGATAATGAACACCATCGACGATCCGAGGCCGAAGACCGCTTTCATTCTTGTGGGCATATTCCTCGTAGGGCTGTCTCTGATCTACCTTCTCATCTCTGTACTCGTCAAGCCGATCCAGGCCCTGACCGACGGCGTGAGGGCGATCGGAGAGGGTGGGCTTCACGACGAGATAAAGATCGACGGGCCGGAGGAGATCGGCGAGATCGCCAGGGCGTTCAACGAGATTACGATGAAATTCCGCGACGCTCAGGAGAGCGTAGTCGAGCAGGAGAGGATGCAGAAGGAGATGCAGGTCGCACAGGAGATCCAGCATTCGCTCCTTCCGGGCAAGGTTCCAGATGTAAGAGGATATGACATCGCCAGTCTTTACCGGGCCGCCAAGGAGGTCGGAGGAGACTATTACGATTTTGTCATGGTAGACGAGGACACTCTCGGCGTAGTAGTGGCTGATGTGTCGGGCAAGGGGGTTCCCGGGTCACTGGTAATGACAATGATCCGTACCGCACTGAGGATGGAGGCAAGGGGAAGCCGTTCGGCCGCCGACGTAATGGCGCGTATGAACGAGTTTGTCACCGAGGACATGAAGAAGGGGATGTTCGTCACGATCTTCTACGTAATCCTCGATTCGAAGAACAGGGTGATCAGCTACGCGAGCGCGGGTCACAATCCCATGGTCCTGTTCAGGGCCGAGACAAACGAGACATTCTTCCTCAATCCGCGAGGTTTTCCCGTTGGTATCAGCCTTCCGGACGAAAGCCTCTTCCGGCGTTCGATCGACGTCGAAAAGGTCAAGCTCAAGAAGGACGATATGCTCGTCATATACACCGATGGTGTGACAGAGGCGATGAACGAAGCGAGGGAGCAGTACGGTGAGGACCGTCTGCTCGCCCTGATCAAGACTTGCGGGAAGAAGTCGCCCGACGAGTTCATCGATCTGCTCAACGAGGATGTCAGGGAATTCACAAGCGGATATCCGCAGAACGACGATATCACTGTCGTGGCTGTGAAGGAAAAGATGATGGCCGACGACGTGCTGTTCGGCATCCGGAAGAAGCTGCTCGATCTCGTGGATGTAGAGGGTCTGACGGTGGCTGAGGCGTGTCTGCGCATGAAGGTGTCTCCGTCGACCTACTATCGGTACAAGAAGCGCCTGGCCGAGATGGGAGAGCGCGGACTCAGGAACAAGGCTCTTCGCGAGGACGAAGAGATAAAACGTGTCAGCCTCGAGCAGAGGAAAGGGCTTCTTGAGATAGTCAGGAACGACCCGAAATTCGGAGCGAAGCGGATAGCGACCGCATTCAACGAGGACAAGGAAGAGGGCGATGAGCTGACGCCGTCGCTGATCTACGATGAGTTAAAGAGAATGCGCCTCAATACATACGAAAAGAGACTCGAATATCTCAGGCGCAACAGATTCATCACCGAAGAGGAGTTCCAGAAGATGCTTTCCGGTGAGGAAGTCAAGGCAGCTCCCGCAGCCGATTCACAAGACATACCAGTTGAAGAAATCCCTGTCCATCCTGGCGATGTCCCCGACGAAGCTGTGCCGGCGGTAACCGATATATCGGAATACCAGCCTGTTACCGTCTCCAGTCTTGATGACGATGAAGCGGAGGACGATGTCGAGAGACTGCTTGCTTCAGTACTCGGCAAGGATTCAGCAGAAGGCGGCCTCATCGAGGTGCTGACACAGGATGAGGAGACAGGAATCATCGTCGTCAAGATAGTCGGCCATCTCGACTCGAGTTCGGCCGGAGAACTGGAAGTGTTCCTCGAGAGCATTCATGAATACGGATTCTCAAAGATCGTAGTGGACCTGGGCAGTGTGCCTTACATCAGCAGTGGGGGATGGGGAATATTCACCGGCCGTGTGAAGATGCTCAGGGAAAAAGAGGGTGACGTCGTCCTGTCAGGCATGTCCCCCGAGGTATTCGATATATACGAACTGCTCGGATTCCAGGATATCATCATGCATTTCCTCAATGTCGATGAGGCGGTCGATTTCATATCTCTCCCCTTCGAGATCAGACAGGAACGGCTCGAGCTCGTTTCCGGTACTGCTTCGGAAGGCAAGCGTCTGGAGCAGAGGATAAGCGCTGTCGCGAAGGAGGAAGCAGAGACGGAAGAGGAAGGGGCAGTTCCCTGGTCTCCACTGAGGATCGAGGCTGGTACAGTAGGCGAATCGGGCGAGATCACCATTCTGAGCCTCATAGGGGTGATAGATACAGTCAGTTGCATGAAGCTTCGTGACATGCTGGAAAAACTCGTTGCCAGAGATGTGACAAAATTCGTGGTAGATATGTCTCTCGTCGAGTATGTAAGCAGTGCTGGCTGGGGAGTATTCGCCTCAAGGATCGATGAGGTGAGACGCGGCGAAGGCGATATCAAGATCTTCGGAATGGATCCGGAAGTGGACAGCATCTTCCATCTGCTCGGCTTCGATGTGATTATGCGTTCGTTCAGCATCCTGTCCGAAGCAATCGAGGATTTCGAACGTGCATCCGCTCTGGCGGGAAAAGCGGCGCCGATTCATTCGGATGTTGTTGTTACAGGCGAACCACTGGCATCTGGTGTCGAAAACGCGGAAAGGACCGTAGAAGAAAGGACCGCGGAGATTGTTTCCGAGGAAACCGCATCGCGGGGCCCGGATCTGAGCAATCTTGAGTTTGAAGTAACGGCCAGGCGGTCACCTGACGGAAAATCGATGGTACTCGATATCTCCGGAGCGATAGACGCGGCGACATCCGCGGCGTTTGAAGACAGGATCGAGATGGCTGTCGTGGACAAGCCGAGATTCCTCGTGCTCGACCTTGCCGGCGTCATATATATAAGCAGCAGCGGCTGGGGAGTCATCGTCAAATACATGCAGAGGACCAGTACATCTGGCGGAAGAATGGCACTTTCAGGAATGACTCAGCCTATCTTCAAGATCTTCAGGGACCTGGGATTCGAACCCCTGATACCACACTTCATGAGCAGCGGGGCGGCCCTGGCGGATCTCTCCGCGCCGGCTGCCGAATTCCCGGTAGAGAAATCGGTCGAAGAGATCAAGAGCCAGTCTCCTGTCGAAGAAACCATCAAGGAAGAACCTGTGCCGATTGATGCTTTCCGGTCCGATCCGCTTCCAGAGAAGACTGCTTCGCCGCAACTCGAGAAGGTCGGTGTCAAACCCATAGAGCCGGCGAATCGGGAAAAAGCCGAGAAACTCGAGGTCAAACTCGATCTCTCCGAGCAGGCCGCTGAGAGCGAAGGTGAAGACGGAAAGCTCCGTAAGCTTGGATGGGGCGAGTACGGCAGGAAGCTGTTAGAGCGAAACAGAAAGAGGGACGGGAGGAAGAAGAAGTAATGAAGAGTTTCGCGATAATGACAATGAAGGGGGGTACGGGGAAGACAACGACTGCCATCAGTCTCGCGCACGGCCTTTCCCTCAGCGGCAGGAAAGTCCTGCTTGTCGACTGCGACCCGCAGCGTAATGTAGCCGTCACATTCGGCGTAAAGGGCGAAAGGGGGCTCGACGGGCTGCTCATGACGGGCGACGTCGACATAATCCAGGTAAGAGAGAACTTGTTCATCATAGACTCAGGCGGGCGCCGACTGGTCGAAGTAGAACTTCAGCTTGGAAGGCAGGAGAAACGTGAAGGCAGGCTGCGGGATGCCCTGATGCACCTGAAAGGCTGCGAATATGTCATATGCGACTGCCCGCCGTCGATGAACCTCATCAACGTTAACGTGCTCGCTTTCTGTGACGAGGT
>DAOVNN010000116.1 GCA_030630165.1 Candidatus Krumholzibacteriota bacterium | reverse complement strand
TTTCCATGTGGAAGAATTTAAACCGAACCACGCTCTTTTGCAAGTACGCGTCTGTACCCCTCACAGAGGAGGTTGAATCCGAGGCAGGTAATAAAGATCATCAATCCGGGCGCAAATGCCGCCAGGGGGGACGTACGCAGCGTCATCCATGCTCCCTGCATCATGTTTCCCCAGGTCGGTACCGGGGGCTGCACGCCGAATCCGAGGAAACTCAGGGCGCTCTCGACAAGCATCGCACTGGCCAGCCCCGCCGCGGCAGCTACAAGAACGGCTCCCGAGGCCTGGGGAAGCATGTGCCGGAACATGATCCACGGACCCGTGGCTCCGGCGGCCCTGGCCGCCTCGACAAACCCTTCCTCCCTTATCTGCATGAACCTCGAGCGTACTATCCTCGCCGTCTCCATCCACGAGGTGCCGCCGATCAGCAGGGGGATCAGCCAGATCTTCCCCCCCGCTGCCGATGCGGCGATGAGCATGACGAGAAATACCGGGATCGAGAGAAACAAGTCGATCGTCAGGGATACGGTCCGGTCGACGGCGCCTCCGAGCCAGCCCGCCGCGCCTCCGAGGATTATCCCGGTCAGCAGTGCTACGGCGACGGACAGGAAGGCGACCATCAGTGTGAACCTGCCCCCGTGAAGGAGCCTCGTCATAACGTCCCTGCCCAATTCGTCCGTACCGAGCGGATGAGATGCCGAAGGCGGCGCCGAGATGTTATCAAGATCTATGGCGTCCCGGTCCCAGGGACCGAGCAGCGGAGCGAGCGCCGAAACAGCGATTACCAGCACAAGCATCGTCGCCGGCCAGAATATCAACTGGCTGGTTCGTGAATGCTTACCTCCTGTAGAAGATCCGGCGCGCGCCGGAATCGATGTACTCCGTATCACCGCACCTCACCTCCCCTGCCATTCGTCGCTTCTTCAGCCGGCCGGGTCCTCGGGTCGAGTATCATGTTGATCAGGTCACCGGCGGTATTCATCAGAATGATCAGTATCGATGCTATCACCACTATCCCAAGCACCCTCGTGTAGTCCTGTCTCTGGAGTCCCTCGTAGAAGAGCCTCCCCATGCCGGGCCATGCAAAGACCGTCTCGGTTATTACCGCGCCGGTAAAGAGGGCGGGGATCTGCATCGCCAGAACGGTCACAGCCGGCAGGACAGCGCCGCGCATGGCATGCTTCAGTACGACTGTCCTCTCTGTGAGCCCTTTGGCACGGGCCGTCCGTATGAACTTGCCGCTGAGTGAATCGATCAGTCCCGACCTGAGATACCTGCTCCATGTGGCAAGCCAGGCGATCGACAGGACCGATGCGGGCAATATGATATGACGAAGCCTGTCGATCAGCGAGACGCCGTCACCGGCGGCCCTTCCGCCGGCAGGCAGCAGGCCGAGTCTTATCGAGAAGAGATAGATCGCGATGAGTCCGAGCCAGAAGACCGGCACGGAGATACCCGCAGTCGTCACGACGGTGAACAGCCCGTCTGTCCTGTCTCCACCGCGGATGGCGGAAAGCACGGCCAGCAGACCTCCCGCTGCGACGGCGAGAATAAGCGCGGCCCCCATCAGCTCGAGTGTGGCGGGGACGCGCTCGGCGATCATCGCCGTTACGGGCCTGCCGGTCACGTAACTCCTGCCGAAATCGAGCCTGAGAAAGACCTGCCTGAACCACATGACGTACTGCACCGGCAGCGGCCGGTCGAGCCCGTAGTTCTCCCTGATCCGCGCCATGTCCTCCCCGGTCGTCTTCGGATTGCCCGAAACGATACCGGCCGGCCCGCCGGGGGCCAGGTGCAGGAGCGCGAACGTGACTATCGACACGAGCACGACAAGCGGCACGGCCAGCGCGAGTCTCTTTATGATGCTCGATCCCATCGTTCTCCTCTATCTCGACGGGAGAAAGACTGTCTCTCTCGCTTCAGGTATCTTCGTCTCTATACCGAGCACGGCCTCGAGTCTCTCAGACAGCGCACTGGACTGATCCGGTTCGCCGTGGACGATAAACGCCGCCAAAAGCCCGTCGATAGAACCGACCCAGCTTACAAGGTCCTCCTGGTCCGCATGACTCGAGAATGCGTCGAACTTGATCACCTTCATCGAGGGCGAGAGCCAGACCTTCTTCGTCTCCCCGTCCTCACGATACCTCACGTATACGGTGCTGTCCTTCTCGGCCAGCTTGCGGCCGACCGATCCGTACGACTGCCATCCCACGATGCAGAGCAGGTTCCGCTCGTCGCCGGCCATCCTGACGAGGTGGCGAGGCGAGTTGGCATGTGCCAGGTCCCCGCTCGAGGATATGAACACAGTCGGCCTGTGGTTGCGACCGTGGACCTTCATCGAGGTCCTGCTCTTGCATTCCCTGTGGTACGATCGTTTCAGGATATCATCGCCGTACATCAGGTGCGCCGTTCCGGACAGGCTCTCCGGGTGATTCCTGAAGACGTCGCTTACTCTTTTTGCCGTAGGGCTGTCGGAGTAGATCTCGGTGCCTGACGGTATCGTTCCATCGTCAACGAACATGTCGAGCGCCGCGATCACTTCCTGCGTCCTCCCGAGTGTAAAGGCGGGGATGAGTACGTCACCGCCGCCATTGAGCGCTGAGCCTACCGCTCTGCCGAATTCCCCGTACCTCTCCAGCAGGTCGCTGGTTTTATTATCTCTTATCCGTCCCCCGTATGTCGATTCCACTACAACGTATTTCGACGGTGACGGGTTCACGAGTTCGGGGAGAAGTATCGCGCCGCCAGAACCGAGATCACCTGAAAAGATTATCTTTGCCGTTTTGTATCCCGTATCGATCTCGATCTCCGCGAAGGC
Source organism: Candidatus Krumholzibacteriota bacterium (assembly GCA_030630165.1). Classification (GTDB taxonomy): domain Bacteria; phylum Krumholzibacteriota; class Krumholzibacteriia; order Krumholzibacteriales; family Krumholzibacteriaceae; genus JAUWCL01. The sequence continues at coordinate 5,556 of DAOVNN010000116.1, read as the reverse complement.
CGCGCCGAGCAGATGCTGGGCGCACCTGAACACGAAGCTCACCGGCCCGGCCGTCATCTCCTCCCCGAAGGGAACCGGCCTGATCGCCGCGAGCGATCGGTTGAAATCCTCTTTGCTCACCCTGTCGCGGTCGAAGCTTCTCGACATCTTCATCATTATCGGAGCCAGCTCTGCTGTTTCCGGCGTGCAGTAGATGTCGCCGTCGAATCCGGCGGCGAAGAGCTGCGGAATCTTCCCGCAGTGATCGGAATGAGCGTGCGTAAGTATCATGAACGAGACGGAAGCTGGATCATCGGGCAGTATACCGTTACCGGCATCGCCGAAGGCGCCGCAGTCAACCAGAAAAGAGGTGCCTCCCCCCGAGACGAGTGTGCACGAACCGCCCACTTCCATCGCTCCGCCGAGGAATGTCACAGTGATCCCTTCGTCTCCGCCGCGCGGGTGCAGAAGGTAGAATGCCGCAATCGCCAGAGCGATCACGACGATGACGGTTATCAGCCTGCGCCAGTCCCTCATCTACCCGTTTCCTCCTTAACCGTCAGCTTCCATTGCGCTGCGTTCCACGTATCTCCCGACTGCGTCGGGTTCGGCCTGTAGTTCTCCAGGGCCGCCGGCATCGCATCGAGTTGGGTAACCCACAGAAGAGGGATGACCGGCAGCTCTTCGACAAGTATGCGCGCGACTTTATCGTATATCTTCTTTCTCTCCTCGAAGCCGACCGTCGCGCTCCCCGCCGAGAGAAGGCGGGTCAGCTCATCGTGCCTGAACCTCGAATTGTTCTGGCCCTTCGGCGGCAAGAAATCGCTCGAGTAGCTCCCCTCCTTGGTCGAGGGATCGGGGGGCGTCAGAAAGGCATAGAGGGCCAGGTCGAACTCTCCCCTCTTCAGCACTCCGCGGTCGTCCCAGCTGGCGAACATGACCGTCGGGTGATAGTTCCTGATCTTCAGGTCGATACCGACCCCCGAGAGTTGCTTCTGCAGAACGACCTGTGTTCTTTCCCGGTTGGCTCTTCCGGCAGTGGATGTTATCTCGAGTTCGAGATCCTCGCCACCGCGTTCCCTTATCCCGTCGCCGTCCGTGTCTTTCCAGCCGGCTTCCGTAAGGAGCTGCCCCGCCTCCTCTGGGTCGTACCTCAGCATGCTGATACCAAAGTCGTTGTGATAGGGAGAGCCGGGATGCTCGTCGCTGAATGCCGGTATCCACACCCCGTTGTATATTTTTTCTGATATCTCTTTCCTGTCTATCGCAATGGCGATCGCCCTGCGGACCCTCCTGTCGGAGAGTATCGGGTGCTCGCAGTTGACATCGAGATGCTCGTTGAAAAGTGCGGGATTCCTGTAGACCGTTGTTCCCGCGAGGCCGTCCGCCAGCATAAGAAGCTCGTCAGGCGCGTTATCTATCCCCATGACCGATCCTGTCTCAAGCTGCATGAGGAGCGCGTTGCCATCGGGAACGAACTTTATCATGATCTCGTCGAGGTATGGCCCCTCCCCGTACCAGGCATCATTTGCCCTGACCGTTATGTGCGACCCGGAGACCCACTCGTGGAATACGAACGGGCCGGAGCCGACCGGAGCTGTATGGAAGGGGTGGGACTGGAACCCCTCTCCGAGCGTGCCGGAGAGAAGATGCTCGGGAAGGACCGATTCATCGTAGAAGCAGTCGCCCACGAAGTTAACATAGACCTCGGAGAGCCTGAATATCACTGTATACGGATCTGGCGTCTCAACGCTCTCGACAATATCCCATCCCTGCCTCGTCTCAACGTTGATGTCGGGATGGATCATCACGCGGTACGAGAAATCGACGTCCTTCGAGGTTACCGGCGTGCCATCATGCCAGAATGCGTCCTGCCTGAGATGATAGGTGTAAACGAGATGGTCGGCAGTGATGCCGCCGTTCTCAACGGTGGGGACCTCTGTGATCAGGTCAGGGATGAGCTGCATCGTGTCGTCATGCCTGACGAACTTGCTGAAGACCAGGTTGCATACATAAACGATAGCGACCATGCTGTTGACAGCTTCGTTCAGTATCTCGGGCTCCTGCTGCATCCCGATGACGAGCTTCCCGCCACCCGCGGGTTTGTCAGGCGCGCGGCCGCCGTCTTGTCCGCCGCACCCGCAACAGGTTATCAATAAAGCTGTTAATATTAACGATGCTATCGCTTTCCGCTGGCGCGGCATAGAGATCTCCTTCCGGAACGACTGCCTGTATCTCAAGATCGAGCACGCCCGGCTCGTGAACAGAGTTATCCGGAAGCGTTTATTGCATTTAGCATGCCAGAGGATCGCTCTACGGTCAGCAGGCGGCCAGTCAGTCGAATATGCGGGCGAACTTCTCCAGGGGCAGCCTCTCAGGCCTCTCCTCCTCCGCCTCTTTCTGCCACGACGTGAGCTCCGGATCGATCTTATCGGCGAGCTTGCCGACTATGATCAGGGTGATGACCGTCTCTTCGCCGCCCAGGCCCAGCGCCGCCTTGACCTTCTCCTCGTCGAATCCGGCGATGGGATGAGCGACAAGACCGAGTTCGACGGCCCTGAGGATGAGGTGCGCCGTGGCCATGCCCGTATCGAAGAGATAGTACTCCCTGCCGGCTACGAGGCAGTCATCCTCGACCTTCGAGTGGACGGCGATTATCATCGAGGCCTTCTTCGCCCATTCGTTCCCTTTCGCCAGTGTGTCGAACATGTCCTCGAGCTTTTCCCCGCCCGCCACGAACTCGTACCTCCACGGCTGCTTGTTGTAGCACGACGCCGACAACGAAGCGCACCTGGCCAGGTCCTCGATCGTCTCCCTGTCTATCGAGACAGGCACAAGCGAGCGCCGCGCCCTGCGCGATTCGATGGCTTCCTTGACATCCATGAGAAGCCCTCCTTCCCGTTATTGAGACATTTACCGCCGGTCAGATATAAGCGTGGAGACCACCGAGGAAAAGATTGCCGAGGAAACTGAACAGGATTATCACCAGCCCGACGATCGAGGCGATGGCCAGCTTTTTCCCCCTCCATCTGCCCCTTGCGTTCTGGTGCAGGACCAGCGTGTAATATAGAACTATCACGAGCGCTCCGGTCTCCTTGGGGTCCCAGCTCCAGAACCTGCCCCAGGCATTCCTCGCCCAGATCGCGCCGGCAAAGATCGCCCCGATGAAGAAGAGCGGATATCCGAAACGTATCGCTCTCGAGATCAGCTCCTCGAGAACATCCCTCGAGGGCAGCACGCGACTGCTCCCCTCCCTCTCGCCCCTGATCAGGTACATCGTCCCGGCGCCGGCTGCGACGAGAAACGCACCCTCGGAGATGGCGGCGATTGTCACGTGGATGTAGAACCAGTAGCTCTGAAGGGCCGGCATCAACTGCTTCGATACCTCTTTCGGCAGCATCGAGGCTATCACCATCACTATTATCAACACCGGCGCGACGAAGACGCCGATCGACATCTTGCGGTATCGCGTGAGGAATATGACGAAGGACAGGGCGATCACCCAGGCCATCGTCACGGAATACTCGTACATCGTGGCGAAGGGCGGATGCGTACTTATCCACCATCTCGCCCCGAGACCGAAGGTGTTGAGCACGAGACCACCGACAAATAGAACGGACGCGACGATCCCCACCCGCCTGTTTCCCGAAGCGGTGTGTACAGCAAACAGTATAAACGAACCGAGATAGAGCCAGAAGGCCCCCCAGAAAAGGGTGATGTCGGCAGTTGAGCTCAAGTCGTACTCTCCTTTTCGATCTCCGATGTGATCTTTTTCCCGATCCTGTCCAGCTGCTCGCCGAACGCAACCTTCCACCTGGCCGTTACTCCTGTCACTATAATGTTCGTTCCGTCAATACTGCCGTGCACGACCCTGTAGTCAAACATGTACAGCAGCAGCAGACCCGCCGACCCGAGTATCATTCCCAGCATGAAGAGAGAAGCCCCCGGATTTCTGGTCAGCTCCAGTCCGGTGTAGTACACAGGCTCGATATCCTTGAACTCGACCGAATCAAGACGATCGAACTTCGTCCCGAAATCGGGAAACATCAGGAAGGTCCAGCCCGAGGTGCGGCCGCCCGGACCGTCGAGAATGATCTCCAGTGCCGGATTGTTCATCGCTCCGCTGACCGATCTCGGCCCTCCTTCCATCATCCTGAAATCAGGGAGGAACCTCCCGGCCTTCACGGTCAGTTCCGTGCCGGGGATTTCCTCGACCGAGCCCTGCTTAAGGGTAAGTACGGCCGGTTCAGGGGAGTCAGGTGCGGAAACCATGATAGTGGCCCATTCGAATTCGTTCTCTGCGATATAGTACGAACTCTGATATATGCTCGTTCCCCTGTACCTCAGGGGATGGTTGACTTCGATCTCTGCTACCCTGACCTCGGCACCCGAGTCGTCCACGACCGTTACTTTGGTGATATAGTCACTGACCTGCATCTTTCCGGTCATCAGGATCCTGAACTCGTCGATCCTCACTGCAGTCCCATCTCCGGAAATGGAAAGAACGTCTCCCCTCTTCCCATAGAGAATCTCGCTGCTGCCCAGCCTGCTCCCCACGACTCCACCGATCGTTATCACTAGCAGTCCCAGATGAAATATCAGGTTGCCCAGGTGACGCCAGTGGCCTCTTGTCGCGGCGAATACAATGGAGCCATCCTCACTCCTCGACGCGAAGCGGAAGCCCCTCGACCTGAAGGCCCTCCCGGTGATCCCAATTATCCTGCCGACCGCATCACCCGAAACGGGTGCGGCACGGCCGAACTTTCTGCCGTAATGAGCAACGGGATCCTTTTCGTCTTTCCAGCCTGCCGCCTCACCTAGAGGTATCGTAAATCCCGGGGCGCCGTCCCTTCTCTTCGACGGCTGGCGGGGCACTGTCACACGGAAACTCTTTGTGATCATCCCCTTCCATCTCGTCGCTAGACAGAGAAGAAGGACCACGAAGAAGAGGGCCAGGACGCCGCTGAACCAGAAGGAATGGAAAGGATCATAGAGCTTGAAGGCCTCGATCCATGACAGCGCCGTATCGCCCCACTTCTGCCTGAAAAATGCTCTCCTGTATGGCAGGTCGGGGGGAAAGAACTCGGTCATCAGCCATCCCGCTGCGCACGCGCCGAGCAGGATCGAAATGGTCAGGATAGCTGTCCTCTGACTTATCAGGTGACCTCTGCCTCGATTTTTTGCCGGCGTTTTGCCTTTTTCATCTGTCATGCTCCTGATTGTAAGCGAAGAATTATTCTCTGTCAGTATCTTAAGTGTCTTTTAATATCCCAGACCTATTGAAGCCCGCAATCATAACGGCAACATGAGATTGTCATGCACAGAAAAAGGGGGGGAAGCGGTTTTTAATGGTCGCTTCCCCGCTTTTTCTGTGCGGCCACACATTGGCTTTTCCGACCCTTTCACCATATATACAGGAACATTGAAATTCTCCATCCAAAGCTCGATTTTATTCAAAAATGCCAAGATTATCCTTGACACTATTTTCACGCCCGAAATCCCTAACCTCGCCTCTCGCCTGACATTACGGCCTCAGACAGGCCTCAGAAGCCCACCCTTCGCTTATATCGCAGATTC
>DAOVNN010000323.1 GCA_030630165.1 Candidatus Krumholzibacteriota bacterium | reverse complement strand
TTCTGATATGTGACATCCTTCGTCTTGGCGGTCAGGTCAACGACCCAGCACTGCCGTCCATCGAGCTCCTCCTCGCCCGTCACCTCCGCGTCGTAGAGTTCGATGAGCTTGTGGTTCTCGGTCATATCCTCGTAGGAGAGGTCCGATCCCATGACCGACTGGCGGAGAAGGTGGCCGCTGATCGCTATGATCCGGTCGTTCGGCTCAGGCGTGTAGTTCCAGATCTTGTCGCCGAGACGGAGCATCTTCTTTCCCCGCTCCCTGGGGGGGGAGAGGTATTCGACGAGGGTGCTGTCCCTGCCCGTCGACCAGGCGCCCGATGTTATCGTGCGGGTGCCGCTCCTGCCGTGTATGATCATCGTGCTGGTGCTCTTCGCCTGATCGTAGACCATGTTATCGTCGACACGCCTGAGCACATCTTCACCGGATGGTGTCTGGGCGGTTGCGGAGACGGCTATCAGCGCGGCAGCCAGAAAGATCGGTAATCCTTTCATCATCAGCTCCTTTTTTATGCCTCGAGCTCCTTGAAGAGCTGAGCTGTCCGGCGCCTGAAGACGGCGATACCGCTGATGGCGCTGCCCAGGAATGTGGCGAAGAGTCCAGGGAAGAATCCGATATAGTAGCTCTCGGGTGTGACTCTAGCGCGCATCACGTCCGCCATTATCATGTTTGTACCTTCCATCATGCCCGATATATCCCACCCGACCTCCTGCAGGTAGTAGGAAAAGCCAAGCCCTATAACCGTGCCGATCACCGATCCGGCGATCCCTATGAGCAACGACTCAATGAGGAGCGAGCTGTACACGTGGACCTTCGATTCCCCAATCGCGAGACGGACACCGATCTCCCCGAACCGTCTTATTCCGGACATGAGCCCCGCGTTCCAGAGTACCATTGACATTACAAAGAAGAAGCAGCCGAGAATGATCCATATCCGGGCGTACATCGCGTCGAGGTATTCGCCGAGGCCGTGTTGCTGACGCAGCGTGAGCATGACGGGCGAGAAGTCGTCTTCTGGGTCCTCGACCCGCGCATTGAACGAGTCCGTGACCCTGTCAGCCTTCGCTTCGTCGTATACGAGGTTCGGGAAGAAGCCGAGGATCTCCGAAGCGCCGTCCTCCATGTCGAGCGCGTATTGCGCGTCGCCGATATCGGCGATCATCGTATTCCGGTCGAGCGCTGCAACGCCGAACTTGACCGTACCGACGAGCCGGAAGTTCTGGAGCGCCATACTGCCCGTCGAGGTCGCGCTGATCAGCGTCGCTTGCTCTCCGATCTCGACATCAAGGTTGCGCGCGAACTCGTCGCTGATGACGATCTCGCCCGGTTTCTCAGGCAGCCTGCCGCGGATTACGGCCGTTTCGAGATTTAAGCGTTCGATCTCCTTCGAGCCTTTTCCCAGCAGATCGGCGGCGACGCCTATGACCGGTCCCTGGGCCCTCGTTTCGCCGTTCTCGTCCGGGATGTCGAGCAGGCCGCCGAACAGGATGCGGGGAACCCATTCCATACCGGGATAGCCCTTTTCCAGATCGGAGATGATTCCGTCTACACCGGTCAAGGCGAGATCGTTCGGGAGCTGCTGGGCGATCTCGCTGAAGGCCCTCGACATGATTTTGACGTGACCAGTGTCGAGCTTCGCGTTGCTCCGGATCATGTCGTCTATGACGCCGAGCATGAAGGTGTACATCAGGACCGAAACCATGACCCCGAGCATGACGATGACGATCGGAAAGAGGCTCCGGTTGCGGTCCCTCAGCAGTCCCTTGAGCAGGAATCTCGTCATGATTCTTTTCCCCTCAGTGCGTCGGTCGGTTTCAGTTTGGCGATCTTCGACGCCGGCAGGAAGCTGACGATTGCGACCGAGATGAGTACGAGCAGCGTCGTGCCGACGAGCAGTCTCGCGCCGTAGCTCGGATAGAGCGCCTGCGGGATTGCGAAGCCGCTCTCCTCGACGGCGCTGGGCAGCGGTATGCCCGTTTTCATGACCAGGGCCATCAGCGGTATGCCGTATATGGCCCCGACTACGAGCGCCAGAAAACCATGCAGGGCCCCTTCGAAAGTGAAGAGCCAGATAACCCGCGCCCGCTGCATGCCTAGCGCGATCAACGTGCCGATCTCTCTTCTCCGGCGCCATATAGAGAGTACCTGTGTATCGAATATGGCGAGCAATCCCATAAACAGCAGCAGGCCGTAAAGGATGTTGGTCGTGCCCGCCTTTGCCTTGATCATTTCAGTGACGCTCGTAAGCAGCTTATCGGGAGTGTTGTGGATCCAGGTCTCGTCCCCGGGCGGAGCATCGGCGAAGCCTTTTTCCATCACGACTAATGTCGCTTCACCTGGAGCCTGGAGCATTTCGCGAAACCTCTCGAGCGGTATCCAGATCTGTCCCTGGTCGACGGAGGGGGCCGCGTTGCGCATGATCTGTACTATCTGAACGTCGTCCGCGTCGAACATCCCGTTCACGTCACGCCATCTCACGGTGACGTAGTCCCCGATTCCGAGCTTCGTCTGCTTCGCCATCCGGGAGCCGATCAGGGCCGGGATGGCTTCGGTCGTATCGGTGCCCAGGAAGCTCGAGGGGATCTTGAGGATTCCCTGACCCGGGTCGATTCCCTTGAGCAGCGCAGACTGCACTCGCCCCTCGGGAAAGATAGCCCCGGATGTGACGAGGATAGGCGTCGCTTCGCCCCGCTCGACGAGTCCGGAGAGTGTGGGAGAGAGGACGGCGTGACTTTCCTCGAAGGTCAGCGGATCATAGGGATCGTACATCTCGTGCCGGTACTGTCCCCCTCCGTAATCGTAGTCTACCGATATCTCGACCGCGTATTCGCCCATCCCCTTGATCAGGCCCTGCACGAAGATGATCATGACGAATGCGAGGGAGAGGACGAAGACGTTTAGCCAGGTCCTTAAGCCCGCTCCTATGAGGTTTCGAAATGCGAGCTTGATTGTCAGCATCGCCTGCACCTCCCTCAATGCGCCCTGGGGGTTGTTTGAATGTCCTCGGCGACCTTTCCGTCGATCAGCGTGATCTTTCTGCGAACGTAATCGATCACCTTCTGGTCATGAGTCGCAAAGAGGAAGGTTGTCTGGAGTTCTTCGTTCAATTTCACCATCATCTTCAGGATATTGTGCGAGTTCTCGACGTCGAGGTTAGCCGTCGGCTCGTCGGCGAGCACCAGGCTCGGCCTCTTTACCATCGCGCGGGCTACCGCTACCCGCTGGCTCTCTCCGCCTGAAAGCTGGGTGGGGCGGGATCTCACCTTGTCGGTGAGTCCGACCCATTCTAGTGCGTCCATGACGGCCTTCTTTCTCCTGTCGGTCTCCATGCCGAGTAGCAGGAGCGGCAGCTCGACGTTCTCGTATACGGTG
>DAOVNN010000117.1 GCA_030630165.1 Candidatus Krumholzibacteriota bacterium | reverse complement strand
TCGAGGATCGCGAAGCTTGCTGTCTGCTCCGTGCTTTTCCTTGTTCTGCGGTCAGTGACCTTCACCCTCAGTACAAAGCGCCCGCTCCAGAGATTATCGGTATTTATCTCGAGTCTCATGGGGTGCTGCGAGCCGAACCCGCTCGCCTTGAACCCGGCGCTGATCCCCGTTTCCTGGTCGACGTATACCGGCCCCCATCTCTTCTTCTCCTCGGGTGCTACGGAGTATTCCACCTTGTAAGAACCGAAATCTTCCTTATCCGTATCGAGCCCGTATATCTCGAAGTAGAACGTGATTGGAACGGGTTTCAGGTAAAGATGCAGGGGATAGGGGATCACGATGATACTGCCCTTTCTGTACCTGCTGTCCTCGTCGCTCTCATGGATGTTTCTCGCGAACTGTATGTCGCTCAGCGACAGGTCCGGTCCGTCGGTCAGCCTGCGGGTCGATTTGAAAACGCCCCTGGCGCCTGAGTTGATATCCACAGTTTCGAGCCCGAACCTGTAATACCCCGGTTCGAGAGTGAGAAGGACCTGTCCGGGGAGATAAGCTGGCACCATCGCGTTTCTCATGTTGGGGACAGAGATCCTTACTCTCTCCTCCTTTTCCACGATCTCGTTGTATGCCATGTCCCAGACCTTGACGCGCAGCTCGACCTCGGCCTCGAGCCTCCCGCCGGTCGTATCGAATGTCACTTCGGACACCGGTATCTCGAAATTGATCTCGATCCTCAGTTTTTCGTTGTCCGCCCGGAAGGTCGTGATATCGAAGTAGGCCTGCATGTCCAGGGTGTAACCGGGATAGTGGATGAACCTCGTCCTCTGGATCTGGTGGTGGAACTCGTACAGGGCCCTGTCAGCCTTGACGTATTCGTCAGTGAGGTTCCTGAATGTGATGTCCAGCAGGGCGTCTCTCGGGACGCTCCAGTAGTAGACATGATCTATCGCGCCCGGGTTGAGTGCGTTGCGTGGATCGGTCAGATCCGGATCGATGTGCATCGGCAGGAACTTGTTGATGACATTGGATCTTCTGGTCGGATTATTCGGGTCGTACGAGCCGGCCAGGTCCTCGAGCATCATCCTCGAACTCTTGAAGTAATTGGCTTCGTTGTAATCATCGGTCCACGGCTCATATCCGGCGGCCTCAGTCGTATGGATGTATCTGCCCGTCAGGTGCGGATCTGTGAAGGTCACCAGCATCCGCAGCGACCAGTAGTACCAGATCTCGCCGGGTATCAGCGGTTCGAGCCGGTTGATCTCGGCCAATACTCTCTTTATCGAGTCGGGCTGACCGTACCTGATCAGTATCTCTCCACGGTCGTCCCAGCCGGGGGGGTCCTCACATCCGTACTTGTCCGCTACCAGCTTGACCCTGTCGAAATGCTCCTTCATCCTTTCATTGCGCCTCGTCGTCGGCGTCGGGTCGAGCTCGAGCCAGAAGCGTCGAAGCCATTCGTCTCTCTCGTCCCATGTCTCGAGAGAGAGGTACTGTTTCTTCTGGTGGTCGTTCAGTAGATACTGGAGACCGTTGTAACGGATCTTCTCTTTGTGGTGAAGCCTGTTAAAGAGAGCTTCTTCGTTGAATACCTTGTATTCGTTTGCGGAGAGGAAGGAGGCGGCTGCTGCAGCGAGACCCAATACAACTACTGCCGTCACGTATCGAGCGTACGGAGATGCCATTTTAATCTCCCCTGTTTATTGCCCCTCGCGGTGGGATCCCTATATAAATATAAGTGAAATCGCAATTCTTTCAACCAGATTACTTATAATACTCAGGTTCTTGTTTGTACGGAAACGGTCTGGTCAGTCGAGGATCGCGAAGCTTGCCGTCTGCTCCGTGCTTTTCCTCGTTCTGCGGTCAGTGACCTTCACCCTCAGCACAAAACGGCCGCTCCAGAGGTTATCGGTATTTATCTCGAGTCTCATCGGCTGCTGAGAACCGAACCCGCTTGCATTGAACCCGGCGCTTATTCCGGTTTCCTGGTCTACCAGGACGAGCCCCCATCTCTTCTTCTCCGTCGGTGTTACGGTGTATTCCACCGAGTAGAACCCGAAGTCTTCCTTGTCCAGGTCGATCCCGTATATCTCGAAATAGAAGGCTATGGGGAACGATCTTTTATAGAGGTGCAGCGGGTAGGGGACTACGATCAGGTTGCCCTTCCTGTACCTGGTGTTCTGGTCGCCGTCGCTTATATTCCTGGCGAACTGTATGTCGCTGAGACACAGGTCGTCGCCGCAGGTCAGTCGGCGGTTTGTACGGAACACGCCCCTGCTTCCCGAGTTTTTATCTATAGTCTCGAGCCCGAACCTGTAGTAACCCGGTTCCAGAGTGAGCAGGATCTGCCCGGGCAGGTACGCCGGTACCTTTGCGTCTTCAGTATTCGGCACGGAGATCCTCAGTAACTCATCGGCCTCGGCTATCTCATTCATCTCGAGGTCCCAGACCTTCACCCGAAGCTCGACCTCGCCCTCCAGCCGCGTACCGGTCGTGTCGAAGGTTATCTCGGAGACCGGGATCTCGAAGTTAACCTCGGTCCTCAACAGCTCCGTGCCTGAATGAAAAGCGGTAATGTCGAAGTAGGCATGCATGCCGAAGTCGAATCCGGGGTAGTGGATGAACCTCGTCGACTGGATCTGGTGATGGAACTCGTACAGTGCCTTGTCGGATTTGACGTACTCATCGGTCACGTTCTTGAAGACACTTTTTCTGATCTCACTGACCGGCATACCATGATAATAGACGTAATCGATCGCGTCGGGATTGAGTGAGTTGCGCGGGTCGGTCTTGTCAGGATCGATGTGCATCGGCAGAAAACTGTGAATGGATGCTGTAGCACCCGGCCGACGCGCATCTTCTATATCTGCCAGGATCATCCTCGAACTCTTGAAGTAGTTCGCCTCGTAGTAGTCCTCCGTCCACGATTCATGACCGGCTGCTTCGGTCGAACGGATGTACTTTCCCGAGAGGTACGGGTCGGTGAACGTTGCCAGCATCGGCGGCGACCAGTAATACCAGATCTCTCCTGGCCATCTCTGCACATACCTGCCGACATCGGCCGGGACCCTCTTCATCGCATCGGGCAGGCCGAACCTGATCAGCACTTCTCCCCGGTCGTCCCAGCCGGGTGGATCGGAACAGCCGTACTTTTCCACGGCAAGCGCGACCCTGTCGATGTGTTCCTTTCTGCGTTCGTTGTGTCTCGTCGTCGGGGTCGGATCCATCTCGAGCCAGAAACACCTCAGCCACTCGTCCCTCTCGTCCCACGTCTCGAGGGAGAGGTAATGCCTCTTCTGATGATTGTTGAGAATGTACTGGAGGCCGTTGTAGCGGATCTTTTCCTTGTAGTGGAGCCTGTTGAAGAGGGTCTCCTCTTCGAAGACCTGGTAGTCCTCCGCCTGGAGGAGGGAGGCTGCCGCGAGGACTAGACACAATACAGCTATTGCCGACACGATACGCGCGTGCAGAAATCGCATTGTTACTGATTCCCCTGTTAATACCCCTCACGGTGGGATCCCTGCTAAAGTATAGAGGAACTCGTCATCGTTTCAACAGATTTTCATATATTTCATTTTCTCGGCAGGTCCTTTTCACCCAGCATCACGCCCTTGCCTGCGTAGTTCCAGCTCTTGATGACCTTCATTTCCTGCGCGAAGAGACAACCATCAAGCAGCACACCGGCCGCTTCATTCGCGCGGGCATCCCTGTCTCCGCCCCGGGCCGCTTCGATGAGTTGTAGATCCGTTCTGTTTTTCAAAGGAGCTCCTTGTTCCTCTGTATAATAGACGGATTCGGGCGGGGATATCTGTCAAAAAAATTTTGAATAACTGAAGAACGTCCCTGCCGGGAATCGTGCGGGCGGGATGCGCTCCCGCCGGAAGTCATGATGTCCGGGACCGATTGTTGATCAGCGGGATCGACTGCTGTCGAGCGTGTAAGGATATTTACCATCACCGGTGATGGTAAATAACTGACCACTCGATTCGGGTCAGGCACTCCTGCGGATAATACCCTCTATGTGAAGCATTCCCGCAGGTGCCGTTCGATCCGCTTCCGTCATTGCCGCAGACCAGGTATGACTATAAGAATTATTCCAGAATGGAGAAACTGGTCTGTGTCTCGACATACTTTCTTGTCCGTCTGTCCATCACGCGGACGCGGAGGCGGAAGCTGCCCTCCCAGAGTTCCTTGCTGTCTATCTCGAGGCGCTCGTGCTGCGTCGAGCCGAATCCGGAGGCGTTGAATCTCGAGCTCATCACCGTGCCGACATCCTTGTAGACAGGTCCCTCGCGTCTCTTCTCCTTCGGCTCGACCGAATATTCTATCTCCCAGAACCCGAAATCCTCGTCGTCGAGGTCGAGGCCGTATATCTCGAAATAGAACCTTACCGGGTCCGGTTTGCGGTAGGCGTGAACGGGGTGGGGGATGACGCGCAGCGGTCCTTTAAGGAAGCTCGTCCGGCTTCCCGCCTTCTCGATAAGGCTGGCGAGCTGGATGTCGCTGACGCAGAGGGTGTCGCCCATTGGAGCGATATTCCTGCTGGCGAGGAAGGCGCCGTGCTTTCTGGTCCTGCGGTCCCTGACCTCGAGGCCGAACCTGTAGTATCCCGGATCGAGTGTAAGGATGAACTGCGCGGGGAGGAGCCACGGGGAATCGGGTGCGGGGCGTTCAGGGAGGTCTATATCTACCAGGTCATAGCCGGAGACGACTTCCTCCATGTTCAGATCGTAGACTGCGACCCGTACCTCGAAGTCGGTCCTGAAGCCCTGCGGTCCCTTTTCGTACGATAGCTCCCTCGCGGGGATCTCGAAGTTCACCTCCGTGCGCACCTTTCCAGGCCCGCCCTTGAAGGCGGTGATGTCGAAGTAGCAGGGCAGGGGGACCCGCGCCAGGTCGGCCGTATGGAAGTGCCTGTTGTTCTCGAGGTGCGAGTAGAATGCCATCAGTTCATCGCTCGCTGCGAAAAAGAGGCTGTAGACGTTCGAGCTCGAGTAGGTCAACGCATCGAGGGCGTCGTTGTAACCTTCGACGAGCATCTCGTAGGGGCGCTTGGTGTATGCTGTCCGGACCTCCAGGTAATATATATGCTCCCCGCTGAGGTTTATGTCCTCGAAGGGAACGACCATCCCGAGCTTCATATACTGCCAGACCTGTCCCGGCATCTTGATATCCCGGGTCTGACCGTGTCCGAACTGCGCGCCGAATCCCACGTTCGCCGGAATCTCGGCGATTATGTCCGGTTTTCCGAACCTTATCAGGGTCTCTCCCCGGTGGTCCCAGTAGGGAAATTCTACCTTCGGATACATTTCCAGCGCCTCCGCAACGCGTTCCTTGTGCTCGATTCTCCGCTCGTTCTTCCTGGTCGCAGGCGTCGGGTCGTTCAGCCTCCAGAACCTGACCACCCAGTCGTCGCGCTCCTTACGCGTCGGGATCGTCAGGTAGTGCATCTTCTGGTGATCGTTCATCAGGTAGCGAAGGCCCTCGTAGCGCCTGCGCTCGTACCTGTCGAGGTGGCTGTAGAGTTCGATCTCATCGTCGAGCGCCATGAGCTGCTGCGCCATCAGGGGGGTGGCGCAGAGGAGCAGGGCAAGCGAGACAGCGTATGACAGGCGGGTGCGCACGATCAGGCCTTTCGGATCACGGAAAATCAGGTGGCGGTTTCCCTACTCAAGTATAGAGAAATAGGTTGTCTTTTCAACCGATTCCCTCGTCCTGCGGTCCATCACCCTGACGGTCAGCCGGAAGGAGCCTTCCCACAGGTTTTCGGTTGCGATCTCGAGGCGCTGCGTCTGTAACGACCCGAATCCGGAAGTACTGATCTTCGAGCTCAGATCGGTGGAGACATCCTTGAAGCCCAATCCGTCGCGTTTCTTCCCTTTCTTCGGCTCGACGGAGTATTCGATCTCCCAGAAGCCGAAGTCTTCATTATCGACGTCGAGTCCGTAGATCTCGAAGTAGAACTTGACAGGGGCTGGTATACGGTATGCGTGTATGGGGTGGGGGATGACCCTCAGGGGCCCCTTGATGAAGGTCGGCCTGCTGTTACGCCCGGTTTCCTCGATCAGGCTGGCAAACTGAATATCACTGATAGCCAGGGATTCGCCGAAGGGCAGGATGTGGCGGCTGATGAGATAGACGCCATGCTTGTTCGTCTCGTGATCCTTTACTTCCAGGCCGAACCTGTAATACCCCGGCTTGAGCGCCAGGGTAAACTGCGCGGGCAGAAGCCAGGGTGAGTCCGGTTCCGGCTTGACGGGCAGTTCTATGCGGACCGTGTCCATCACCGTCACTATCTCGTTCATCTCCATGTCGTAGACGGCGATGCTTGCTTCGAAATCGGTTTTCCACCCGTCCCGGACCTCCGTGTAAGAGAGTTCCTTTGCCGGGATCTCGAAGCTGACCTCGGCTTTTACCTTTCCTTTTTCACCTTTAAAGGCAGTGATGTCGAAGTAATACGGAAGGTCGGGACGCTTGATATCCGCGCTGTGAAAATACGTGTTGTTCTCGATATACGAGTAAAAGCGCATCAGCTCATCGCTCGGCCCGAAACTGAGGCCGTAGATGTTCCAGGGGGAAAAGGCGTACATCTCGGTTAGTTTTCCGTAATCGTCGGTCAGCATCTCGTGAGGATACTGCGTGAAGACGGTCGGGATCTCCATGAAGTATGTATGCTCGCCGTTAAGGAACGAGTCCTCGAAAGGCACCACGATTCCGAGCTGGTAGTAGTGCCATACCTCGCCCGGCCCCTTGGCCACATTCTCGTTGACCTGCCCCGCGACGTCAGTTACGAAATCGGGCTTGCCGAACCTGATGAATGTCTCTCCACGGTGGTCCCAACCGGGGAAGTCGTCCAGATGGTAAAGCTCTCTGGCTGTAGCGACCCTCGTCTCGTGTTCTCTCTTTCTCTCATTCTCTCTCGTAGAAGGTGTCGGATCGTTCATCCGCCAGAACTTTATCAGCCATTCGTCCCGGTCCTTTCCCTCGGGGATAGACAGGTAATGCAGCTTCTGGTGATCGTTCATCAGGTTCCGGAGGCCTTCATACTGGCGCTTCTCGTACCTGTCGAGATTCTCGAAGAGGCTCTCCTCGTCGAATTTATCCGAGAATTTCGAGGAATAGCTCAGGGGGGAGATAAGACAGATCAGCACTACAGCCAGGATCGCGGATTTCATGCCAGATAACATAAAACTTCCTTTCCGGGCGAGATGACTTTCAATGTGGGCGGGGTCCCTATTTCAATATAGAGAAGTTGGCGATCTTTTCAACAGATTCCCGGGTGCGGCGGTCCATCACGGTGATGATCAGCCGGAAGGAGCCTTCCCAGAGATTATCTGTCGCTATCTCGAGGCGCTGGGGCTGCGACGGCCCGTATCCGCTCGTCTCGAACCTCGATTCGACGGCGGTCTCCATGTCCTTGAGTGTGAGGCCCCTTTTCTTCTTTGTGACTGGAACGACGCGGTACGCGACTTCGTAGAGGGCGATGCCCTCGTCGTCGGTATCGAGGCCGTAGATCTCGAAATAGAAGGTCAGCGGGTATGGGATCCTGTACGCGTGCAGGGGATGGGGGACGACCTGCAGGTTGCCCTTCTGGTACCTGACCGTCTTGTCGATCTGCGTGATCGTGCTGGCGAAGAGGATGTCGCTGAGCGCAAATCCTTCGTCCATCGGCGGGATCTGGACGGTTGCCCGGTATACGCCCATCCTTTCCGACTTGAGGTCGTGCGCCTCGATGCCGATGCGGTAGTATCCCGGCTCCAGTGTAACGGCGACCTGCCCGGGGATGTACAACGGCCCATCGAAAGTCATACCGCCCTCCTGGGTGGCGCCGGTGAATTCCGCGGCGGAGGCGACCCCTTTCATGTCTATGTCGCGCACCATTACGCGCAGTTCCACATCGGCCCTCAATATGCCGTCCTTGCGCTCGAAGAGGAGCTCCCTTGTCGGTATCTCGAAGTTGACCTCGGTCCGGATCTTTCCCTCTCCACCGCTGAACGAGGTGACGTCGAATGCGATGGGGAGGAGGTTTTCGTCCATCTCGAAGGAGTAGATCGTCGGTTTCTCCTCGAGATACATGTAGTAATTGTTCTTCGATTCGAGGAGCTTTTCCTGCCTGACCACATCCTCGAAGGATCTGGTCGCCAGCTGCGCACTGATGTCGGGGGAGGCGATGTAATCGATATTGTCGGGGTTGAAGTTCTTCAGCGCCATCAGGGCGGAACCCTTGTCGATCTGCGTCTCCTCGGCGGGCATCAGCTTTGAGTATTCGGCGACGGCCCTTATCTTGTCGAGCGTCTCGCGGGCCGACTTCGTCTGCGGCTCGATAGCGAATATATGTATGCCGTTGAGATTAAAGTCGTG
>DAOVNN010000047.1 GCA_030630165.1 Candidatus Krumholzibacteriota bacterium | reverse complement strand
CTTAAGCGATAGAGATTCGCCGGACTCCGTGAACTTCCACCTGTTGGCGCCGGCCTGCAGGTAGATCCTCTCGATATCGAGCTGGATGCCGGCGGTCCAGATGCGGGCCTCCATCTCGATCTTTCGTCCAGCCGGTACTGGCCGGTCAGGAAGCCGGACATCCGCGTGAAGGCCGGTAGCCCGGATGAATCCCGCGGAGCTGATCCTCTTCGCCTCGAGCAGTTCGTCTATAGATGACAGGAAAGCCTGCGCGATCAACTTCTGATCACGCCTCGAGAGACCGTCCCATCTGTATTCCTCGAATATCTTCCAAATTCGTTCGTCATCCGCAATCGTAGTACTTATTTCGGAGATAGATGCGAGCATCCGGTTGACTGTAGATACGATCTCTACATGTGTGTCAAGATCGATCGTATCTCCGGAGAGCATCAGTGTCAGGGTGTCGAGGTCCGAGGACAGTGTCTCGAGCCGTTCGTCCAGCATAAGCCCGCTCTCGCCCAGATATTCTGCAAGGTTATTCAGGACGAAGAGTTCGTCGCAGACAGGGAAAAGAACTTCGCGGGATTCACCGTTGTTCCATAAAGACCGCCAGGCCTGCGGTACATTCCGCACTCCGGTCGAATGCGGAAGTCTCTCGAGCCTTCCCTGAGGGAATCCGTCAGACCCGGAAAGCAGGGAGGTGATCATTATCCTCGCGGATGGATCGTCCCAGAGGGTCGTTACCGCTGTGCTGCTGTTTCTCGATGTCTCGTAAAGTAACCTCCCCGCGACCCGCGTCCGCGTCTCGATATCGATCCTGCCATCGAGGATGAGGGGAAGAAGCTGACCGGGCTTATACACCGGAGCGTACGAGCCGTCACCCGAGACAGAAAGGAAAAGGCCATTGGTGTGATCGAAGAAATATTCTGTAATTGCGACTATATAGTCTCGCGACAGTTTTCTCAGTTCTATCGCTTCGGTGTTGCGTCCGGTCGCTGCGGCGATAAGAGAGAGGGAATGCAGGTCTAAAGCCGCAAGAGTGTTCAGACCGGGACAGACAGCCCCCGATATGCTGTCATCGAGCCAGTATCCTGCTATGAAGTTGTTTCCATCTGATCGTTCCTCGCTAAAGTAGTCCATCACGGTCCTGTCGATGACCGGGTAGAGTTCGGTAAGGAGGAATGGCTCATCGTGGAACAGGAGCCAGGCAACGGTCGCCGTCACAGGTGCCCTCTTCAGCAGAGCGAGGGGATGGTTGCCGGGTATCGCCGAGGGAGTGCTGCCGCTCCGCAGGTATCCCGCCATCTGCTGTCTCAGGGCCGTTGTCCCTTCGCCGAGGCAGACGCCTGGAATGATCAGTAATATTATCAGTGTCAATACAGCTTTACGCATGGCATAATCCGTCCTCGGTGTTCGCCCGAACGGCGGCACCGGACCGGTCAGTTTAATATTGACAGCAACGTATATGCCATCTTTAATAGCGGTTCGGAGAAAGGAGTAAATAATGTCATTTGAATGCATTAAGGTAGAAAAATCGGGCGGGATAGCCACGGTGGCAATAAACAGGCCCGATAAGCTCAACGCGTTGAATATTAATACGATAAAGGAACTCATCGAGGCATTTGCCGATATCAGGGATGATGGTGAGCCAAAGGTCGCCATCCTGACCGGCGAAGGAGGCAAATCGTTCGCCGCGGGAGCCGATATACCGGAGCTCTCGGGGCAGGGACTCGTCGGGGGGAAGGTATTTTCGGAACGTGGACATCGACTCTGCAATCTCATCGAAAACCTCGGTAAGCCCGTCATAGCCGCAGTAAACGGCTTTGCGCTCGGTGGCGGATGCGAGATCGCGATGGCCTGCACCCTGCGGATCGCAAGCGACAAGGCAAGGATGGGGCAGCCGGAGATCAACCTCGGCACTATCCCGGGATACGGCGGAACGGTCAGGCTCGCCAGGCTTATCCCGAGGGGAGTCGCGATGGAACTGATGCTCACCGGCAGGATAATAAAGGCCGATGAGGCCCTTGCCCTCGGGCTGGTCAACAAGGTCGTTCCGCACGATGATCTTATGGACGAAGTAATGAAGTTTGCCGGTGTCCTGATGAGCAAGCCCCCGTTCGCCGCGAAGGCGGTCATGGAAGCGGTCAATCACGGCACAGAGATGGCCTTCGAGGAGGGCTGCAGGCTCGAGCAGGACCTCTTCGCGATCACCTGCGGGACGGAGGATTTCAAGGAGGGGATGAGCGCCTTCCTCGAGAAGCGCGAGGCGGAGTTCAAAGGGAAATAACGGATTAACGCGAGAGTGGCGGAATTGGCAGACGCGCTGGATTTAGGATCCAGTGGGGAGACCCATGGGGGTTCGAGTCCCCCCTCTCGCACATCTTCATACTAAGCACGGTGCGGTCAAGCCGTCTGTGGGCGGAACTCTGCTGGCGTTTCGCGTGTATATCCTGATAAGAATGCAACAGATATTCAGTGAGGATTGTAATAAAATCAGAGCCTCTTAATACGCCGCTTGGCACAAATGGCGCAAAGGTGATATAAGGGTTGCTGGTGGTTTGGAATAAGGAACTTGACGAAACTGAAAAATTCAGTAACTTACAGCAGATACATGTTGCATGTTCTATCTGTATGTAGTTGCTAAATAACCATATAGTTTGAAATGCCTGGGAATCGGGGATGCGAAAGCATTATTCACAGGGAATTATTCCCGCCCGGGGTCAGGGTAAAAAATTACCGGCAGGTGGATGATTAATGACTGCCGGAGAGGAAGACATGACTGAAGAGAAACGCATGGAAGGGATAAGCGTAGAAGTAAGTGAGGGCGGAGACTGTCGCAGGACACTCGCCATCGAGGTCCAACCTGGCCTTTTCGAGGACGAGAAGAACAAGGTCCTGGCCAGCCTGATAAAGGAAGTCACAATTCCCGGATTCAGGAGGGGAAAGGCGCCCAGAGGCGTTATACAGAACCGTTTTGTAGATGAGATACATACCGAGGCGGTCAAGGCCCTGCTGCCCGACGCTTACGCGCATGCCGTGTCGTCGGAGAATCTGCGTCCGATCGGCGATCCCGTGTTCAAGGACATAGAACTCGAGGAGAACGAGCCCCTGAAGTTCAAGGTCGAGCTGGAGGTCGAACCGGTCATCGAGATCGAGGGATACAAGGATATAAAGATCGAGACCGAGGAGATCAAGATCGACAACGAGGAGATCGACAAGGTCCTCGATAGCCTGAAGGAACGTTACGCGGATTACGAACCGGTCGAGAGGGAGGCTGCGAACTCCGACGTCGTCGTACTCGATTACATACCTTCGGGGGATGACGGGGAGCTCGACGAGTCCAAGAAGGTCGAGGACTATCCGGTGGAGCTAGGCGCGGGACAGCTCTTTCCCGAGTTCGAGGAAGCTGTCATCGGAAAGAAGCAGGGCGAGAAGGGCAATGCGGAGATCGAGTACCCTGACGATTACAAGCCGGAGCGTCTCGCCGGCCAGAAGGTCAAATACAGCTTCACTGTCAAAGAGGTAAAGGAGAAGAGGCTTCCCGAGATCGACGACGCGTTCGCCGCGAAGGTCGATGAGAAATTCACCAGCCTCGATGACCTTCGCGCCGACATCGGCAGCCGCATGAAGAAAGAAAAAGAGGAGGAAGCGCGCCGGAAGATGGAAGAGATGGCCATAGACAAGATTCTCGAGGCCAATTCATTCGACGTGCCCGCGACCATGATAGACCGGTACAAGACCGAGCTTGTTAAAGAGGATGAGAAACGCAGGAATATGGCAGGTGCGGAGGCGGAAGAGGACGAAGAGAAAAAGAAAGAGATAGATGAGCTGTTCGACAGGATAGCGCGAAGGAGCATCAGGAGATTTTTCCTCATCGACCGTATCGCCGGTCTCGAGGATATAAGGATCGCTGACGCCGAAGTGGAGGCGGAGATAGACCACATCGCCGCCGGAAGCGGCAGGCCTGTAGACGAGATACGCCCCTATTTCGAACAGGGCGGAGAGCAGAGAAGGAACCTGATGGGCAGGATCAGGGAGCGGAAGGTGTTCGACCTGATTCTGGGGCGTGAATCCATCCCAAAGGAGAACGACTGATGTCAGAAGAGAAGAAGATCAGAAGCGCAGTGATTCCATATGTGATCGAGACGAAGGGGCGTGGGGAGAGAGCATACGACATTTATTCCCGCCTTCTCGAGGACAGGATCGTCTTTATTGGCTTTCCCATCGAGGATCAACTGGCCAACTCCGTGATAGCGCAGCTGCTCTTCCTCGAGGCCGACGATCCGGAGAGGGATATCTTTATTTATATCAACACCCCGGGCGGCGTAGTATCGGCCGGACTGGCGATATATGACACCATGCAGTATATTTCCTGTGACGTGGCGACGATCTGCATGGGCCAGGCGGCAAGTATGGGAGCGATTCTGCTGGCCGCGGGTACAAAAGGTAAGAGGGCTGCTCTGCCGCACGCCCGTGTAATGATCCACCAGCCTTCTGGAGGTTCACAGGGTCAGGCAAGCACCATCGAGATCTACACGAAGGAGATCCTGAAGCTCAAGAGCAGGCTCAACGAGCTGCTTGCCAACCACACAGGGCAGAGCCTGAAGAAAGTCGCCAAGGATACTGACAGGGATTATTTCATGTCGGCCAATGAGGCTCTCGAGTACGGACTCGTCGACAACGTACTCGTATCGAAGGACGACCTCAAGAAGTAACAGGCCGGCGGGAAGGTCATAGACCCGATGAAGAAAAAATCACAGTCGCCGAGAGCAATAAAATGCTCCTTTTGCGGACGGGGCCAGGATGAGGTCGCCAAGCTGGTCTCAGGGCCCAGTGTCTATATCTGCAACGAGTGCATCCGCCTCTGTAATGAGATCATCGAGGAGGAGATGGCCGGCTCCGTGATGTTCGATGACGATCAGTTCCCCAAGCCGAAAGAGATAAGGGAATACCTCGACAATTACGTGATCGGGCAGGACCTGGCGAAGGTCACACTGTCTGTCGCCGTATACAATCATTACAAGAGGATCAGGCATGAGAGAAGCACCGACGACATCGAGATAGACAAGAGCAACATCCTGATGCTCGGTCCGACAGGAGTGGGGAAGACGCTACTTGCCCAGACTCTCGCGCGTTTCCTCAAGGTACCGTTCGCCATAGCAGACGCTACCAGTCTTACCGAAGCCGGATATGTCGGAGAAGACGTGGAGAATATCCTCGTGCGGCTGCTTCAGAATGCCGACTACAACCTTGCATGGGCTGAGCGGGGCATAATATACATAGACGAGCTCGACAAGATCGCCCGCAAGAGCGAGAATCCTTCGATCACAAGAGATGTATCGGGTGAGGGTGTCCAGCAGGCACTTCTGAAGATACTCGAGGGAACGGTGGCCAATGTTCCGCCGCAGGGTGGACGAAAGCATCCACAGCAGAAGTTTATCGAAGTGGACACGAAGAATATCCTCTTCATCTGCGGAGGTGCGTTTCAGGGTCTCGAGGAGATCGTTCAAAAGAGGATCGGCCGCAAGGTAGTCGGTTTCGGCGCCGACCGTGGACCTGATTATCGGAATGAACTGAACGAGATAATGAAACTTACTCAGCCAGAGGACCTCATCAAGTACGGGCTGATCCCGGAGCTGGTAGGCAGGATGCCGATCATAGCTCCGTTGCAGGAACTCGACGAGCAGGCCCTGATAGACATAATGCTCAAGCCGAAGAGCGCGCTGGTGAAACAATACAAGAAGCTCTTCGACATGGAGGACGTGGAACTCGAGTTCACCCCCGGTGCGCTGAAGGCTATAGCGAAACTCGCTATGGAGCGGAAGACGGGGGCGAGGGGACTCAGAGCCATCCTTGAGGGTACCATGCTGACGATAATGTACGACATTCCCTCAAGGCCGGATGTCAGCAAGATACTTATCAAAGAAGAAACCATAATTAACAGGGACGAGCCGGAAGTCTTTCTCGAGAAAGAACACCAGAAAAGAGCATAGGACAGCGTCGGCACGTTGATCCAGCATCTTCCCACTTATTGGAGTATAGTGAACAGCATGGACGAGAGCATCAAGCATACGCCCGATACCATCCTGCCGATGGTTCCTCTCAGGGACGTCGTGGTATTTCCCTCCACGACGACAGCCATACTCGTTGGCAGGCAGCCGTCGATAAACGCCGTGGAAAGGGCAATCGAGACCGATAAGATCCTTCTCGTCGTGACGCAGAAGGATCCGTCGGATAACGAGCCCGGAGCAGATGGTCTGTTTCCGGTGGGCACTATCGTACGGATAGGCATATTCCTGAGGTTGCCCGATGGAACCCTGAAGATAATGCTCGAGGGGATCAGCAGGGTCAAGATCGACGAGTACGTCGAGATGGACAACTACCTCGGCGCCAGAGTAGAGCCCATCGATACGGTCGAGGGGATGACCAAAGAGGTCGAGGCGATCTCGCGCAAGGTCGAGGCTCAGTTTGAGGAGTATGTGAAGCTCAACCAGAGGATCCCCAACGAGGTCATGCTCTCGCTGCAGGCTCTCGAGGACCGGTCGACTCTGGCGGACTCGGTCGCCGCGCACCTTCAGGTAAGAAACGAGATAAAACAGGATCTGCTCGAGACGGTAGGTCTCGAAGAGCGGCTGCTGCTGATAAGCCGTATTCTGCTCGAGGAGCTCGAGATGCTCAGGCTCGAGAAGAACATAGACGATAAGGTCACAAGCCAGGTGACGAAGAACCAGAAGGAACTCTTCCTTCACGAGAAGATGAGGGCGATCCGCAGTGAACTCGGACACGGCGACGAAGCCGACATGTTCGAGGATCTCGAGAAGAAGATCAAGCGTGCGCGGATGTCGAAGGAAGCCCAGAAGATCGTCTGGAAAGAGCTCGAAAGACTCCGGATGATGTCGATGATGAGTCCCGAGGCGACTGTGGTACGTAACTACATCGATACACTGGTCGCTCTGCCGTGGAAGAAGCGGACGAAAGAC
The DNA here is from genome assembly GCA_030630165.1 of Candidatus Krumholzibacteriota bacterium. Lineage (GTDB taxonomy): Bacteria > Krumholzibacteriota > Krumholzibacteriia > Krumholzibacteriales > Krumholzibacteriaceae > JAUWCL01. The sequence goes on along the minus strand of DAOVNN010000047.1, from coordinate 5,211 downwards.
AACCTCGATATCAATGATGTCAAGAAGAGACTCGACAACGACCACTACGGTCTGGATAAGGTTAAGGAAAGGATCCTTGAGTTCCTGTCGGTCGTAAAACTGGCCGGAAAACTCAAGGGCCCGATCCTCTGTTTCGTCGGCCCTCCCGGGGTCGGCAAGACTTCGCTTGGACGTTCCATCGCCGATGCGACGGGAAGGAAGTTCGTGCGTGTCTCTCTCGGCGGTACGAGAGACGAGGCGGAGATCAGGGGACACAGGAGGACCTATATTGGATCGATGCCGGGCCGCATCATCCAGGGCCTCAAGAAGGCCGGTTCGCGCAATCCGGTATTCCTGCTCGACGAGATCGATAAGCTCAGCAGCGATTTCAGAGGCGATCCCTCGTCAGCGCTGCTCGAGGTGCTCGATCCGGAGCAGAACAAGCATTTCAGCGACAACTACCTCGAGGTGGATTTTGACGTCAGCGAAGTGATGTTCATCACGACCGCGAACGTGATCTACTCCATTCCGCCCGCACTTCAGGACAGGATGGAGATCATCCGTCTGCCCGGGTACCTGCTTCATGAGAAGATCAAGATCGCCCAGAAGTTCCTCCTGCCCAAGCAGATGGAGCAGCACGGGATAAAGCCCGATCTGCTTACGATATCCGAGGCTACGATGAGGGATGTCGTAAGGCATTACACCCGCGAGTCCGGTGTGAGAAACCTCGAAAGAGAGCTCGCTTCGATCTGCAGGAAGGTCGCCAAGAAACTCGCCTCCGAGGAGAAGAGCGGGAAGATACGGATCACGAAGAAGAATATCGAGGCTTACCTCGGCATCCCGAAGTTCAGCGAGAGCGAGATCGATACGAAGCTCGCAGTCGGTGTGGCCACGGGACTCGCCTGGACCGAGGCGGGAGGAGAGATCCTCAACATCGAGGTGACCCTGATGCCCGGCAAGGGCGAGCTGATACTGACCGGCCAGCTGGGCGATGTTATGCAGGAGTCTGCGAGGATAGCGATGAGCTATGCGAGAAACAAGTCGAGGATGCTCAATCTCGAGAACGACATATTCTCTAAGGTCGATGTCCATGTGCACGTTCCCGAGGGTGCGATTCCGAAGGACGGGCCGAGCGCCGGTATAGCGATCGGCACCGCTCTCGTTTCGGCCTTCTTCGACATCCCGATCAAAAGGGACGTCGCGATGACGGGTGAGTTGACCCTTCGCGGCAAGGTGCTGCCGATCGGCGGGATCAACGAGAAGTCTGTCGCCGCGCTGAGGGCTGGAGTGAAGACTATCCTGCTTCCCAGGGGAAACGAGAAGCACATCAAGGAGCTTCCCGACGAGGTGAAGAAGAAGATGAAGATCATCGTTGTCGACAACATAGACGATGTCCTGATGAATGCGCTCTCAAAGCAGCTCGAATGGGGCGTAAGGCATCGCACCAAGATAGGCGGCTTCTTCAACGATTCCCAGCCGAAGCGGGCGAACTGATCGATTCTCCGGTTCCATCCTGCGAGGATCTCCATTAATATCAGCTGACAGGATGATATTTCTTCGCCGGGAGTGTGTTCGATGAAGATCAAGTCGCTTGAGCTGGAAACCACTGTTCTCGATCATACGAAATTCCCCACCTCCGGGATGACCGAGGTGGCGGTAGCCGGCCGCTCAAACGTCGGCAAATCTTCCCTGCTCAACACCCTTTTCAACAGGAAGAACCTCGCTCGTGTCAGCCGGGCACCGGGCAAGACAAGGACCGTGAATTTCTTTGTTATAAATGAAAGCTTCTATCTCGTCGACCTTCCTGGATATGGATACGCGAAAGTCTCGAAGCTGGAGCGAGGCAGCTGGCAGAGGATCATCACCGGTTATCTCAGGAACAGGGAAGTGCTGTCAGGAGTGGTGCAGCTGATCGATGCAAGGCACGATCCGACCAGGGACGACCTGATGATGTTCCAGAAGCTGATCGACGCCGAGCTGGATTTTCTTATCGTCCTTACCAAGGTGGACAAGGTAAAGAGATCTCAGAGGGGTAAAAAGGTCGCCGCCCTGAGATCGTATTTCTCTGGAATAAGCATAGGGCCTGTCGGGGAAACGGATGAAGACGGCGAGCCGTTCGAGGTGCCTTATGTATTCTCCTCAGCCGTCACACGAGAGGGAAAGGACGAGATCTGGAAGTGGATCGAAGAGAGGATCTGATACTGCTTACGCCGGGCCCGGTACACATCGATCCGCGGCGATTCGCCGCGCTGCCCCCGATGCATCACAGGACTGGCCGATTCCGCGATATGGTTATTGATTCCGGCCGGATGCTCGGAGATCTGTGCGGCACGGAGGACTCGGCATTTCTGTTTGCCGCTTCAGGAAGCGGCGCGATGGAGGCGGTTATCGCCAATGCGGCACATCCTGGCGCCAGGATCCTTGTGGTCGAAGGAGGCAAATTCGGGCGAAGATGGGCAGAGATAGGTCGTGCGTTCGAATGCGAAGTGGATATCCTTCAGTTCCCGATGGGGGGGAGGGTGGATCAGGCACGCATTGCTGAGCGAGTCACGGAGTTTTCGCCTGACCTGATCGCTCTGACCCACGTAGAATCCTCGACCGGCCTGCGGCTCGATGTCGAAGAGGTCGTCTCGGCTCTTCCTGACAACAGGGCGTTGATCGCCCTTGACGCCATAGCCTCAGCGGGATCGGAGAGGATCCTGATGGATGAATGGGGGATCGATATCCTGGCCGGAGCCGGTCAGAAGGCCCTTGCCGCTCCGGCGGGAGTGAGTTTCGTCATAGCAGGCCCGAGGGCGATGGAAGCAGCCGTGAAGAATCCCCGGCCTGGTTTCTATTTTTCCTTTGAAAGGTACAGCGAAGGGATGAAAACAGGGGATACCCCGTTCACGCCGGCGGTACATTCGGTACAGGTGCTGCACAGCTCTCTGGAAAGTATCCGCGCCCAGGGGATCGATGCCGTACTCGAGAGGCACAGGACCTCTTCAACGGCTCTTTCAGGGGCAGTCGAAGAGCTCGGAATGAGATCGTTTCCCGATTCTCCGTCGAGTTCGGTCCAGGCCTATCTTCCTCCGGAAGGTGCATCATGTGAATCGATTATAAGATTCCTCGAAGAAAAGCACGGAATCATCATCGCCGGAGGTCAGGACGAAATGGCCGGAAGGATAGTCAGGACCGGGTTCCCCGGGATCTACAGCGGCCTGATACTCGAAAGATTTGTGACTGGTCTTGCTGATATTTTTGGATCCGGTAGCATTGAAAAGGCTCTGACCCATCTTGAGCCGGTTAGAAATCTGCCACCTCTCTTTGAGTCCTACTTGACATAATCGCCTATCACTGCTATAATTTCTACAGATAAGGAGGTACGTTTGAGTCCTGAGCTAAAGCGTCGCGGTCTCATCGTGCTAGCAGTGTGCATCTTGGCATTCGCCTCGGGCGCGCTTCTGAGTAGTGAGACCTTCATGTCAAAACTCCCCGTATATGAACGCTATCAGTGCGCTTTGTGTCATACTGTGGCCGAACCGGTCAATGGCAACGCTCCTCTCAATGCTTTCGGCAGCGACTTCCACGCCAACGGAGACAAGTGGGACAGTGTACTTGCTGCAAAAGATTCGGATGGGGACACGTTCTCCAACGGGTTTGAGCTCGGCGACGAAGATGGCGACGGCACCTCGAGCATCACCATCGAGCGTAGCAATCCTGGAGATAATCTTGACTCACCCAGCTCTCTCGATGAGAAGTCCTGGGGTATCATCAAGAGGCTCTTCAATGATCACCAGCGCAGCAGGATGAGGTAATCAAAAACAGGATAATCAGCGCTACCGCCGCAGGCGGTTTTTTTATGCCCCGAATGGGGGATAAATCGGTTGCAGACATCCTTCTCATTACATAAACTAACTGTCGATGCCACGAATTGAATAGACAGGAGAAATATAATGCCCGCTACAGTGATCCTGGGTGGACAGTGGGGAGACGAGGGCAAGGCAAAGGTCGTCGACTTTCTGATGTCCCGTCATGACGTTGTGCTTCGCTTCCAGGGCGGAGCGAACGCCGGTCATACCGTTGTGAATGACGACGGGACCTTCAAGTTCCACCAGATTCCCTCGGGGATCCTCTATCCAGATGTGACAGCCGTCATGGGAAACGGAATGGTCATCGATCCGTTTGCCTTCAGGGATGAACTCGGAGAGCTGCTGAAAAGAAGCATCGACGTGGCGGGGAGGCTGCTGATCAGCTCAGCCGCCCAGGTCGTGATGCCCCACCACAAGTTCATCGACAGTCTCATGGAAGGCGAGTTGAAGAAGAATCACATCGGAAGCACGGGCAAGGGGATCGGTCCGGCCTACTCTTCCAAACACAGCAGGCGTGGGATGAGAATGAGCGATTTCCTCCTTTCTAAGGAGGAACTGCACGAGCTTGTCACGAGATCCACGGAATGGGGAAACAGGTACGTCGAGCTCTTCGGGGCTCCTCCGCTCTCCGCGAAGAAGATAGCCGCCGATTTCGTAAACATCCAGGAGCTCATCAGCCCGATGATCATTGATACGCAGGAGCTGGTGACGAAGTGGAAGGCTGATGGGAAGAACATCATGCTCGAGGGTGCTCAGGGTACGCTGCTCGATATAGATCATGGGACATATCCGTATGTGACATCGAGCAACTGCTCGATCGGAGGGGCGATCTCCGGAAGCGGCCTCGCTCCCAGGGATATCGGCAGGGCAATAGGGATATTCAAAGCGTATGCGACAAGGGTCGGAAACGGACCGTTCCCGACCGAGCTGGAGGACGAGACGGGTGACTGTCTTCGAGACAAGGGCCGCGAGTTCGGGACGACGACAGGCCGACCGAGGCGCTGCGGCTGGTTCGATCTCGTAGCGGCGAGATATGCCGTCAACCTCAACGGTCTCGAGGAGATCGCCCTGACCAAGCTCGATGTCCTCTCGGGCCAGGAGAAGATCAGGTTCTGCGTTGCCTACGAACTGGACGGGGAGAGGATCGGTTATTTTCCGCAGAACGTACATCTGCTAAACCGCTGCAAGCCGATATACGAGGAAATGCCTGGATGGCCCGATCAGGAACTTGGCAGGGGAGATTTCGAGGATCTGCCTGAAAACGCAAAGGCTTACGTACGCACACTCGAGGAGAGGCTGGGCATCCACGCTTCGTTCATCTCGACAGGGCCCGAGCGCAGCAGCACGATAGTCAGGGAAGACGCCTGAACGGTTGACATAT
>DAOVNN010000232.1 GCA_030630165.1 Candidatus Krumholzibacteriota bacterium | reverse complement strand
CCGCCTTCGCAGCTTCAGCTGCGGTGCTGCCGCCGGGCAGAGTGAATCCGGGGTCGAGACCGGCGAGCGGAACGAGGACGAACAGCCTGTTCATGAAGCGCGGATGGGGTATCGTGAAGTCCCTCTCGTTTATCGCGCTCTCCCCGTACAGGATGATATCGATATCGAGGGTCCTGTCTCCCGTTCCTTCCGTCCTGGCCCTTCCCGCCTCCCTCTCAAGCCCCTGTCCCAGCGTGAGGAGTAAACGCGGAGCGAGAATCGTCTCGACGATCATTACCGCGTTGACGAAGGGCCGCGAGTATCCCTCACCCACCGGGGCCGTCTCATAAAGGGCGCTCAGCCGTGCAGAGACGATACCCGCTGAAGCGGCGATCCGCGACGCCGCGGACAGGACGTAACTCTCCCTCTCTCCAATGTTTGATCCGAGAGAGATGACCGCCCGCGCGGCGGCCGGTCCGTCAGGCTTCCCGTTCAACGACGACAGCGACATGATTCAGGTTGTTTGGAAATGGAAGCGTGAGCTTCCTGATGGTGGTCTTTACCTTTGAAGCGGCGAAATTACCGAGGATCTCCCTGCATATGGCATCGGCGAGTGTCTCGATCAGGTTGAACCTGTTCTTCTCGACCGTCTCCATGACCTTGGAGTAGACCCTCTCGTAGTTTATAGTGTCCTCGAGGGCGTCGGTAACGCACGCCTTCGTGAAATCGCTCCAGAACTCGATGTCCAGCTCGAGCTTCTGGCCGACCTCGCGCTCCATGGGAGATACGCCGTAATACCCGAAGACCGTGATTCCTGACAGTATTATCTTTTCTTCAAGCAACCTTCGACCTCCGACTCTTACAGGGGAGTTGCGCCAAGCTCTTCGAGTTTACGGCCCGCTTTAAGGATTGTATCGTCGGGAGCGGTGATTGACAACCTGAAATACCCCTCGCCGTGACTGCCGAAGCCCAATCCAGGGGTAGCGACGATGCCTGTCTCCTCTAGGAGCTTTCCGCAGTACTCGATCGACGAACCGCCACCGGGTACTGAGATCCAGAAGTAGAAGGTCGCCCCCGGTACGGTGAATTTAAAGCCGCCCTTTTCAAGGCTCTCTGCGAGTATGTCGCGCCTTTTCCTGAATATCTCGATTATACGTTTCGTGATCAGTATGAAGCCTGTCTCCAGGGCGGACGCGGCGGCTGCCTGGATAGCGCTGAAGACACCCGAGTCGACGTTTGCCTTCAGCCGGGCGAGCGCCGATATGACCTGCGGCGAACCGATCGCGAAACCGATCCTCCAGCCTGTGATCGAGAATGTCTTGGAGAAAGAAAAGAGCTCTATATACTCGATGCCCGCCTCTTTCGCGAGGGGAAAGAGCGACTGCTGCCTCGCATCGTACGATATCTCGCTATAGGCTGCGTCGTTGACCAGCACCAATGCGTTCTCTCCACAGAAGCTGATAGCCTCCTCGAATTTCTTTTTCCCCACCGTCGCGGCGGTCGGATTGTTGGGATAGTTGAGATATACGAGTCTTGCTCTCTTCAGATCCGCCTGTGCGATCTCACTGAAATCCGGAAAATAACCGTTCTCCTTCAGCAGGGGCATCCTCACCGGCTCAGCGCCGGCAAAGACTGCTGATGAGTTGTATACGGGATATCCCGGATCGGGGACCAGGACGACGTCACCCGGGTTCACAACGGCGAGCGGCAGGTGGCCGATAGCCTCCTTGCTGCCGATCGTGACGAGGATCTCGTCGTTGTCGAGCAATACGCCGTAATGGTCGAGGGCCCATCTCTGGATAGCATTGACCAGGCGGGTCAGTCCCCTGTCGGAGGGATACCTGTGGTATTCGACTGTGTCGAGAGAGGTCCGCAGTGTATCGATGAGTTCGGGCGGCGCACCCAGATCAGGATCACCGATGCCGAGATCGAGGACCTCGCGCCCTGACCGGGCGTACTCGGCCTTATGCCGGTCTATCTCGACAAATAGATATGGGGGTAGTCTTTTCAGCCTGTCGGACTGCATCGGACGTCGACCTTACCCTCTCCTGCCACTCTATTCGTGGCTGTAGATAAGGATGATGTCCTTGCCCGGATAATTTGCAGCGTCGAGCACGGGGAACGGAGCGTAAACGCCCGTACCGTCGGCGTCGAAGAGACACCGCATCCAGGTGTAGTCGATCTGACTCGGCTCCCTGGAACTGTGCCACTGGACAGTCTCGGAAGCGTAGGCCCACAGACCCGAGGTCAGGTCGATGATCACGAGGGACGACCAGGAGTCGACCTCGCTCTTTCCCTTGCGGACGAGTCTGAAGGCGAGCTGCGGATTCGCCAGATCGTCGTTCCAGGCGATCCCGTGGACGCCGTCCGTCAGTCTCTCCCGCGTAAAGACGCGATCCGGATTGACCGCTCCGCCGACACTGACGAGGTAGACACCATCTTCGTTTACCGCGGCGAGTTGGGAACCGTCGGGAGACCAGGAAAATTCGGTCACCTTTTCGAGACCATTCACGATTGCAACCGTCTCGGTCGCATAATCAAAGAAGGCGATCTCTCCATTGGAGATAAAAGAAAGGAAATCCACAGTCGGATTCCACTGGAATATTGTTTTCTCGCTGATCAATACTCCGGCCTGCTTGAATATACCAGTCGTCTCATCGACCATCATCGCGCGGCGCTGAAGAGTGTCGGGATCGCCGGCAACCATCGGGATGACGCACGGCTCGAATACACCTGACGTATCGACGAAGTATAGTATATTGTCCTCGTTCGGAGTGAACATCGGCTTGATATTGTTGTAGTAGCGGTATAGCGTGACGGTATCCACTCCCATGATCACAGTTGTCGAATCCAGGCTCTGGGTCACGGTATACCAGTCGCCGGGGCCATCAAACTCGTCCCAGTAGACCACGTTGAACATATCACCGGTGCCGTCGGGCTCTCTGCCCGCAAACTGGAACTTCCAGACAGCCTTGTTGCCGGCAGTATTCGTAATCGGATATCTGTGCTGGTTCTTTCTGAGGATGCCCATACCACCTTCATCACTGCTGGCTTCTACGGGAGATCCAAAGATCGTCGGGAATTTCCACACGTTTTTTCTCTGCTGCCTCAGGCCCGAATAATAGGAAGTGAAGAAGGATCCGTAGATCGACTCCCCGGATCTGGCGAAATCGAACTCGAACGATCCGCCTCCGGCCGGGTCACCCGTATCGGTGACTTTTGTGACCCTTGCAGTATTCGAAATATCATATACCGACCAGCCGAGAAAATTGTTGCTTCTTGGTCCGACGTCGCCATCCTCAGCTATGCAATAGAGGGTGTTAATCATGACCGTCGGTTTGATGCTGGCGATCCTGCCCGTCTCGATAACATCGAACTGCCTGATCATGACCATGGCTTCAACAGTCTGTGGAGCTACTCCTTCCAGGGTAGCGCGGCACTCGATCTTGTATGCGCCGAACTCGGCCGGAGCGACCCACTGAACCGTGATCCCCGTATCCTGAATGAGCTCGCCGGCCTCGACGGTCCAGGTGTATGCCGCCCAGTTATCGCACCCCTCCCCCGAGGACTGAATCGTCAGCAGAGTGGTATCCCCGGGAGCAGGTGTAAGCGGATTGGTGATGATCAGGTTAAGCTCCATCGAAGGCTTACACAAATTGGGATCTACGACATCCTCGTCACCGCAGCCCGTGATGGTGATCAATGAAAGTGTAAGTCCGAGAACGAATACCCACGCCGTCAGTCTCTTCCACCGCTTCAAATCGAACCTCCAGGTCTGTTTCTCAATTACTTCCGGTCTTTCCGCGGCAGAATGGAGCCGCGGGGGATATAAATCCATGATGCAATATATCTTTAGTGTACCTGAGTTAAAATATGAATGTCGGGGAGCAAATTCAAGCGAATTCTAGAAGAAGGGGCGCCGCGGCCCTGTGGCTGCGGCGCCCCGTAAAGAGCAACATGGCGGAAACTTACATCATTCCACCCATACCACCCATGCCTGCGGCGCCCATGTCGGGGCCCTTGTCCTTCTCCGGAATGTCAGTGATGATCACTTCCGTGGTGAGAAGGAGAGCGGCGATAGAGGCGGCATTCTGAAGAGCGGAGCGTGCGACCTTGGTCGGGTCGACGATGCCGTTCTCCATCATGTTCTGGTACTCACCGATCGCGGCGTTGAAGCCGATCTCGGGCTTCTCGTGCGAGAGCTTGTCGACGACTACAGCGCCTTCGCCTCTGGCGTTGATCGCAATCATCCTGGCAGGCTCATAAAGGGCCTTCGCGACGATCTCGGCGCCGAGCTTCTCCTCGCCCTCGAGCTTCATCTTCTCGACTATCTGAGCGGCGTGCAGGAGGGTGATGCCTCCGCCGGGGACGATACCCTCTTCAACCGCAGCGCGGGTGGCTGCCAGGGCGTCCTCGACGCGGGCCTTCTTCTCCTTCATCTCGATCTCGGTAGCGGCGCCGACCTTGATCACGGCGACTCCGCCGGCGAGCTTGGCGAGCCTCTCCTGGAGCTTCTCGCGATCGTAGTCGGAGGTGGTGTCCTCGATCTGGACCTTGATCTGGTTAATCCGCTCCTTGACCTTCCCCACCTTGCCCGCACCCTCGATGATCGTCGTGTTGTCCTTGTCGATCGTGACCTTCTTGGCCTGTCCAAGGTCGGTGACCGTCGCGTTCTCGAGCTTGAAGCCGGCATCCTCGGAGATGACACGTCCGCCTGTGAGGATCGCGATATCTTCGAGCATGGCCTTGCGGCGGTCTCCGAAGCCGGGGGCCTTGACGGCCGCGACCTGGAGTGTTCCGCGGAGCTTGTTCACCACGAGGGTCGCGAGGGCCTCGCCCTCGATGTCCTCGGAGATGATGAGCATCGGCTTGTTCAGCTGGGCAACCTTCTCGAGTATGGGAAGGAGGTCCTTCATCGCGCTGATCTTCTTGTCGTGGATCAGAATCATCGGATCCTCGAGAACCGCTTCCATGGAATCCGGATCGGTCACGAAGTACGGTGACACGTAGCCACGATCAAACTGCATTCCCTCAACCACTTCAAGTGTAGTATCGGCGGT
>DAOVNN010000163.1 GCA_030630165.1 Candidatus Krumholzibacteriota bacterium | reverse complement strand
TAGGGGACGGGACAGATCCCGAGGAGGGAGCGGCTCTTGCCGGAGCTCTTCTCGAGGACCTCTCCGGGCGATGTGGCAGGATCGTCGTGACCACGCACATGAGCTTCCTCAAGGGATGGGCTCACGATACGGAATACGCCGAGAACGCCACGCTGGAGTTCGATCCTGATGCGCTCCAGCCCCTCTTCGTGATGAAGATGGGGATCCCGGGCCGAAGCTGGGGTATCGAGACCGCCGGAAGGATGGGGCTCCCGGGAGATATCATAGACAGGGCCAGGGAGAACATGGCCAGCCCGTCGCTCAGGCTGGAGGAGCTCCTGGCCGATCTGGAGAGGACCGAGCGGATGCTGGCTGCCGAACGGGAAGAGCTGCTCGGCAAGGAAAAGGAGCTCGAACGCCTCGTCAGCAGCTACCGCAACCGCCTCGATAACCTCGAGCAGAACCGCGAAGAGCTCGAGCAGGAGGCGCGCAGGGAAGCGCTCGACATAGTCAAGTCGACACGCGTCGAGATGGAGCGGCTGGTCAAGGATATCCGTACAGCACAGGCGGAGCGCAAGGTGATCGCCCGTTCGAAGCAGGAGATACAGAAAAGAGCCGAGCGGTTCGAGAAGGAGATTAAGCCGCGCAAACCGAAAGGCTCACCGCAGCCTGTCGATCCTGCCGACCTCGCTCCCGGCCAGTGGGTCGAGGTCACGAGCCTCGGCAGAAAAGGGAAGGTCATAGAGGTCGAGGGCGTATCGAGGATACTGGTGGAACTGCCCGGAGGCATAAGGGTGGAAACAAAGGCCGGCGATCTCGCAAAGGCGGAAAGTCCTGAGCAGAAAACGAAGAGGCCGAAGGTAAGGTACGACGTGCCTTACAACGAACCGGTTGACACCGAGTTGATGATCCGGGGCCTTGAAAGGGCCGAGGCGATGGAGAAGGTCGATGCCTTCATCGACAAGGCGGCTCTGCAGGGCCTGGGAACAGTCCGGATAATCCACGGTATCGGCCGCGGGATCCTGAAGCAGGCTGTCTACGACATGCTGAGAAACGATCCGAGGGTCGCTGACGCACATCCGGGTGAGCCGGCGGTCGGCGGCGATGGAGTGGCGATAGTGAATCTGAAATAGACTGTGTATAGAAGGGAAGCAAGAGAATGAACATCAGGCAACTGAACGAAATGGAGATCATGGAGACCGCGCACGGTGTTGATGCGCGCAACCTGTACAACACTGACGACGCGATGGTCACTGTGATCACGCTGAAGCCGGGCCAGAGCCTCAAGCGTCACATTACACCGGTAGACGTGGCTTTTTACGTACTTGAAGGAACGGGCGTAGTGGAGGTAGGCGAGGAGAAAGCTGAGGTCACGAAAGACTCGCTCGTCGAGAGCCCGAAGGACATCGTGCACTGCTGGTACAACGAGAGCGACGTAGACCTGAAGTTCATGGTGATCAAGGCCCCGAAGCCGAAGATAAAAACGACTTTCATATCGGATGATTGACATGTCAGAGAAAAGGTAACTGAACAGCGATGATACCCGAAAATATCATAGACGACATAAGGGACCGGACAGATATCGTCGATGTGATCGGCGGAGTCCTCGATCTCAAGCGCGCCGGGCGTAATTTCAAGACGAACTGCCCATTCCACGGTGAGAAGACCCCCAGCTTTATGGTCAGCCCCGAAAAGCAGATATACCACTGCTTCGGCTGCGGCAAGGGTGGAAACGTCTACAGCTTCCTTATGGAGTACGAGGGTATCGGATTCGTCGAAGCTGTAAAGGAGCTTGCCGGCCCGTTGAACGTCGATGTCGACAGGTACCTCACAGGCAGCGAGGACCGCAGCAGGTTCGATCCCTTTTATCGAGCGATGGAATTCGCGCAGATGCATTTCAGGAAGGGGCTTGAGGAGAGCGAAGAAGCTTCCGGGTACCTCGAGAAAAGGGGCTTCGGGAAGGAACTGCTCGAGACATACAGGATCGGCTTCGCCGGCCCATCCTGGGAATCACTCTACAAGGCGGCGACAGAGGCCGATATAAAGAAGGATACCCTCCTCGAGATGGGTCTGATAATGAGGAGCAGGGGCTCAACGGGGTACAGGGACTACTTCAGGAACCGCATAATGTTCCCGATCCGCAACCTTCCGGGGCGCGTTGTCGGCTTCGCGGGGCGCGTAATGGATAATTCAGAGCCCAAATATCTCAATTCGATGGAAAATCCTATCTACCACAAGGGCAAGATCCTCTACGGGCTCGATCAGACGAAGGATGATATCCGCAAATCCAAAACTGCCTTGATAGTAGAGGGTTATGTCGACCATTTAATGCTCTGGCAGAGTGGAATCACCAATATTTCTGCAGTTTGTGGCACTTCCCTTACTGAAGATCAGGCCAGACTCCTTGCACGATACGCTAAACGTATATATATTATCAATGACGGTGACAGGGCGGGAGTACGCGCGGCAGTAAGGGCGGCTGACCAGCTTGTGATTGAAGGGCTGGATACCAGCATAGTCATTTTGCCGGAAACAGAGGATCCCGACAGTTTCATAAGAAAAGAAGGAGTAGAGGCTCTCCACAAGTTGATGAGTTCTGCTCCTGATTATTTTAATTACCTCCATGGCGAGGCCCACAGGGGATCGAGGACGTCGTCGCGCAAGAGACAGGTTGTAGAGCACCTGCTGGCGACGGTCTCCCGGGTCGAGGACGGGGTGAGACGGGAGTTACTTCTGCAGGAAGTCTCCGGCCTGTTCGAGATACCCGTAGCGACCCTCAGGTCGAGCCTGAAGCCGGGGAGGAAGCGCAAGCCGTCCGCCGAACAACCTGTTCGGCACACCGTCACAAAAAGAGAAGAGAACCAGAAGATCATGTTCAGGATAGCGCTTACGAGCGCCGCCCTGGCCGCTCTGGTCACCGATAATATGATCGAGGAGGATCTCGAGGGGGAAGGCTACAGGAAGCTCCTCAAGGTACTCAATGAGGCTGTTGAGAAGGGTGTCGATCCGGCCGGTCCGAAGTTCGCCGGCTTGATCAGCGATCCGGAACTCTCGGCGCTCTTTGCCGAGATAGCCCTCGCCGATCCGCCCCCGGGTCCGGGACGTAAGATCCTGCACGATACTGTGTTGTGGATCAAGAAGGCGTCCCTGAAGGCTGAGATGGTCGAGATGAAGGTGCGCCTCAGGCAGCTCGAAGAGGAAGATTCTGACGAGACTTCATCCGAGAGGATCGGAATAGTCTCGGCATATATACAGATCGAAAGAGAGCTCGGAAAACTGGAGATCAAGGAGGATTCTCAGTCTTGATGGATGTCAACAGGATTGAAGAAGTTCTTGTAGAAGTCCGGAAACTCGCCGGTGATAAGGGTTATGTCCTCCATGAGGAGATCGAGGGACTCGTAGGTACAGAGTTCAATCCCGAGGATATAATCCCTCTCTACGATAAACTTAGTGAAGAGAACATCGAGTTCTTCGACTCCGATGAAAAAGCCCGGATGAAGATCGATGCCCAGGCGAGGCGTGAGCAGAAAGAGGCCAAGAAAGCGGATGAGGATCTTACAACCGGCGTCCGGTACGACGATCCGGTAAGGATGTACCTCCGTGAGATGGGCAAGGTCCCGCTGCTCGACCGCCAGGGTGAGATCGAGATCGCCAAGCGTATCGAGGTTGGTAACGGAAAGGTCGTTCACGCGATCTTCAATCTGCCCTCGACGACCGACCGCCTTATCGTTTACGTCAAGCGGATCGAGGAGGAGGAGATGCGTCTCGAGGAAGTAATCCAGCTCGAGTCCGGAGGACTTCACCCTCATTACACGGGTAAAAAGGAACAGAAGAAGTACACATCGGTAATGAAGCAGATAATCAAGCTGCGCAACGAGACCGATGAGATAAAATCGAAGCTCCGCAAACGCATCAGCAGGAAGAAGGCGGGTGAGCTGACAAAGCTTCTCGAGGAGAAGAACAAGAAGCTCAAGGAAAGATACGCAAAGATAAAGCTGCACCCCGTTCAGATAGTCAAGATAGTCGACTGCAACAAGGAGATACTCCAGGAGCTGGAGAAGCACTACAAAGAGCTTCGCGAGTATGAGAAGTTCATCGGTATGACCGCCGTCGAAGTTCGCGACGCGATTAAGATCATGAACGGCCGCTCGACGAAGGCCAAATCGGAGCTGAAAAAGAAGGTCAAGTGGTCGAAGGATAACCTCACCGACTTCTCCGGCAGGATCAAGGTCATCGAACGGGAATGCCGCGCAATAGAGAAACGCGATAATGTCGAATACAATTCACTGAAGAAGATCGTACGCGACGTGAGATTCGGCGAACGCAAGGCCGAGAGGGCCAAGCAGGAAATGATCGAGGCGAACGTCCGTCTCGTCATCTCGATAGCAAAGCGGTACACGAATCGCGGGCTCGAGTTCCTCGACCTGATCCAGGAAGGGAACAGCGGCCTGATGCGCGCGGTCGACAAGTTCGACTACCGCAAGGGGTATAAGTTCAGTACCTACGCCACCTGGTGGATAAGGCAGGCGATCACAAGGGCGATCGCCGACCAGGCAAGGACGATCAGGGTGCCGGTACATATGATCGAGGCGATCAACAAGGTCTCTCGTACCCAGCGAAAGCTGATCCAGGAATTCGGTCGCGAACCGACCCCCGAAGAGGTCGCAAGCCGCCTCGACTATCCCGTCGGCAAGGTAAAGAGCGTGATGAAGGCCTCGATGGAACCGATCTCGCTCGACAGGCCGATAGGCGAGGATGACGACAGCAACCTCAGCGATTTTATCGAGGACACTGGCGCCTCGTCGCCAGACCAGACGGCTGCCCATTCGATGCTCAAGGACCAGGTCGCAAGGGTGCTCGCGACCCTGACCCCGAGGGAGGAAAAAGTCGTCAGGCTCAGGTTCGGACTGGGCGACGGTACTCCGAGGACCCTCGAGGAGGTCGGTACGATCTTCAAGGTAACGAGGGAGAGGGTGCGGCAGATCGAGGCGAAGGCGCTGAGGAAGCTCATGCACCCCAGTCGCGCAAGAAAATTGAAGGGCTATATAGACCTATAGGCATTTCTGAAAAGAAAATTCAGGGCCCATAGCTCAGCGGTAGAGCTCCCGGCTCATAACCGGTCGGTCACAGGTTCAAATCCTGTTGGGCCCACTTGTCTCATTGCCGATCCGTGTACACGGATCGGCAATGCTGTATGGACTCATGCATGCACGGCGTGATACAATTCCCCTTCCTTATACATTATACATTCTTCAGGAGGCTTCAATGCGTTACATCGGATTACTCATGGTATTTGCCCTGTTGACAGGATCAGTAACAGTGCGTTCTCAGCAGAAGAGCACCGATTTTTCCGGGAAATGGCAGCTCAACAGGGAAATGAGCGATTTCGGCGTCGGCCGGGACGGCAAGAAGCGCAACCCGCGTTCCTCGCAACTGAATGTCGAGCAGGACGATAAGAAGCTCACCGTCACTATGATCCGCACAGACCGCGACGGGAAGGAAAACAAGAGGAAGTTCAAGTATTCCCTCGAAGGCAAGAAGACGAAGAACAAGACCGACTCCGGTAAACAGGAATCGACCGTCAAATGGCTCGAGGGTGGACAGCGCCTCGAGATCACATCGGTAAGGCACATGAAGCGTGGCGACATGGAGTTCGATATGGAGTCGGTGCAGACCTGGTCGCTTGTCGATGGTCAGCTTGTCATAGAATCGGTCCGCTATACTCCAAGGGGAGATATGGAGACAATCGCGGTATATGACAGGAATGTTGCCGAAGAAAAATAATGAGTGGACCGATGATTTGGCGTTGGTGATATAATGCTGTGACAAGATTTCCCTATCAATCATGTTCCAGGAAGAGGGGAAATGGCGTACACGATCAGATACGATGATGAATCAGACTATCTCATGGTCGTTGTCGACGGTATTCTGAATCTGGCATTACTGAAGAGCATGGCTTCTGATGTTGCTACAGCTGTTGCAGAGCATGGTTGTAAACGCATTCTCAATGATTTGCGCGGCGCGAGATTAAAGGGTGTAATCGATATAATTCAGATGCCGAGCGCTGCCAGGACCTCGGGAATCGACTTACGCTCCAAACGAGCCCTTGTCGTAGGAGAAGACTCGCCAGGATTCGATTTCCTTGAGACAGTCTTCGTTAACCGGAGCCACCGGGTCAAGATGTTTACCTCTATTGATGAAGCGAGGCGCTGGCTCCTGAAAGACTGATCAGTCCATTTATTCTGTATCTTACCCTGTGCATATATTGACTCTCCATGCGCATACTTATTGAAAGGTAATGCGATAAGGTGTATAATGCACATCGCAAGGCCGACCATGATATATGAAATGGAGGGTCAGATGTTTCACAAAGTCATCCTTCTCCGGGTGATGTCTTTGTTACTCCCCAAACGGACATTGACGATTATCCTGGCAATCGCTTTTGCTGCTGGGACAATTCAGGGATGCGGTGGGGAGAAGGAAGGTCTCGTCGAGCCCGAGTATAAACCTGATCCTCAACCAATTCCGTTCAGAGGATCGGAGTTTCAGATAGATCTCAACGGTGATGGATCAGTCGATTTCGTCTCTGACTGGATCTGGTATTCCACCCACGATATTCCTTCTTCCGGTTCGATGATTGCTCAACGTATATGTCCTCGAGATGAAAACAGGGTTCAATATTCCTTCCCTGAGGGGTGTCTGG
>DAOVNN010000352.1 GCA_030630165.1 Candidatus Krumholzibacteriota bacterium | reverse complement strand
CTGTTGGTCTGCCATGAGCTGGTCGACCAGTTATTACTGTCAACCGCTATACAGCCCACAGGAATCCATCCGTCATCGAGAGAATCGCCCGCGACATACCATTCAGAAAAATCCTCATTAGTAAATTCTTTATTCGTATAGTTGCTGTTGGTCCAGTTATCACCGTAAAGTGAAAATACATTGAAGCCGACTACCTTCAGTGGTGTCGAGGTAGCATTGATGACCTCGGTTCGATGAGTCCACTTATAGGATACCGCACCATTATTTTTATCTTTAACGAGAGTCGCTTTTACCGGATTCGGCGTGTGCCTGATTATCAAACCGGACGCTTCTTCTTTCGAGCTTGATCCGCATGATGCATGAACGATCAGCTGAACTGAAAGCAGGACCAGGAGAATCTTTTTCATCCGCCAACTCCTCTTCATGATTTTTTCGGTGTGGGTCCCTGCGGAGAATATGCAGATTATTCTTCGACTACGCCAGCCGGTTTCTCCGTCTGATGCATCAACGTCACCTGTACCTGGGCCTCTTCCCTGCCCTTCCAGACGTTCCTCCTGAGATGGGCCAGAACATCGATCTTTCCTCCGATGACGTCGTAAGGCTGCCAGCTCTTTCCGAGCGAGAAGCCTATCATCTCGAGCGGCGTACCGTCATCATGCGAGACGGCGAGCCTGAGGTGGTGCTTTCCGACTATCCTCGTCTTTTCGAGCACATCAAGGTCGCGGATGATGACGAGCGGTTCGGCGTTGCCCGGCCCGAAAGGCGCGAGCTGTTCGATGAACGATATAATTCCGAGATCGCATTCGGAGAGTGACAGCTCCGCATCGGCGTGGATCTGAGCATGCTCATCGCCGTCACCGGCAGCCTCTCCGACAGCCTTGTTGAAGCATTTATTGAATGACGGGATGTCATCTTCTTTTATCGAGAAGCCGCCGGCTTCCCTGTGTCCGCCGAATGCGGACAGATATTTCGAGCACTTCTCCAGCGTATCGCGGATGTTTATCCCCCCTGACGATCTCACCGAGCCCTTACCGACGCCGTCGCGCACGGCGATCAGTACCGAGGGTAGACCGTAGTTCTCCGCGAGTCTCGCCGCTCCGATCCCTACGACTCCCTCATGCCATGAGGAAGATGAGAATACGAGCGCGTTCGGATCGCTTCTCTTGAGCACTATATCAGCAAGATAGCAGGCCTCTTCGGTGACCTGGCTGTCATGTGCCCTCCGTTGCTTGTTCTTGTCCTCGATCGCTCCCGCGATAGCGGCTGCCTCAGCCGCATCCGAGGTCGTCAGCAGCTCGACGACAGTGCGCGCGCTGCCTATCCTTCCGGGGCTGTTGAGCCTCGGCACTATGGTAAAGCATATCTGGCGCGCCGAAAAACCGGTCGCCGCGATCCCACATTCCTTCTTCAGTGCGGCGAAACCGGGCCTCTCCCATTTCTCGAGCTCGGTCATTCCAAGCGTAACGAGAGCCCTGTTTTCGTCGATGAGAGGAACATAATCGCCGAGCGTTCCAATCGCTACGAGATCGAGCAGGCGACCGAGCTTCATATCGATTCCCATGTCCTTCTCGATAGCCTGGAGGAGCTTGAATGCTACACCCGCTCCCGAAAGCTCAGTGAATGGATAGGTCTCCCCGGGAAGCTTGGCGTTGATGAACGCCCTCGCGTCCGGGACCCTCTCTCCTATTTCGTGATGATCGGTGATGATGACAGGGATCCCGCCGTCAGCGAGTTCCTTTACGATATCTCCGTCACTCGAACCGCAGTCGACCGTTATCACCAGGCCGAGGCCGACCTCGAGGCTTCGCTCGGTGATCCGTCTCGCCATGCCGTAACCGTCTTTCTTGCGGTCGGGCACGAAGTAGTGCACATCCGCGCCGAGCAAACACAGCCCCTCGTAGAGGATCGACGCACCGCAAATACCGTCAGCATCGTAATCACCATGGACCAGTATACGGCTCCCCGCAGAAACGGCTTCCCGAACGGTCTTTACCGCCTCTCTCATCTCACTGAAAAGGAAGGGATCATGCAGCTGATCGATAGAGGGCGTGAAGAACTGCTTCGCTTCGTCGACCGTGGTGACGCCCCTCGAGGCGATGATCCTCGCTGCTGTGATGGATATCCCGAGCCCATCGCTCAGGTTGGTAAGGATGCCGGAATCTATCGGCCGGACGAGCCAGGAAGACATATAAGCCTCACGTATCTATGTTGCTAAAGAACGGCGGAGCGGACTTGTAAGCCGAGTTCTGTCCCGGTCCGCAAGCGGACCGGCGATGATCATTTATCTGGGACCGGCGTTTCCGCGGGCCACGATCGACCTACCCGAGAGTCAAACGAAGCGGGCCGCTTCTTCTCTTCTATTTGGTCTTTCTCCGGGTGGGGTTTACCTGGCTGCCGCCGTCGCCGGCAGCACCGGTGAGCTCTTACCTCACCTTTTCACCCTTACCTCCGGCAAGCCGGAGGCGGTATATTTTCTGTGGCACTTTCCTTGGGGTCGCCCCCACTGGGAGTTACCCAGCACCCTGCCCTGTGGAGCTCGGACTTTCCTCGGACACCCCGAAGGGCGTCCGCGATCATCCCGTCCTCTCCGCCGTCCAAACTGTATTCGGACCGCTGTCTGGCATCAATATATCATAGTGGGGCCCGAAGGTCAAAGGATGGGGAATCTACTGGGTCTCTACCGCTTCGTCGAGGATCTCGTTGGCCAGCCTGTCGGCCGCCTCATTGCGGGCGCGCGGGACGTGCTCCCAGACGCATCTGTCGAATCCCGCCGCGAGTTCCTCCTTGGTTTTCTCCGAGACCGCAAGGAAATAATCGGCGTGCTTCAACGCGTAGTCCATCCTAGACTTTAAAATAGCGACATCCGCCGG
>DAOVNN010000155.1 GCA_030630165.1 Candidatus Krumholzibacteriota bacterium | reverse complement strand
GGGTCTCGCGCGTCACCCGCTGCGCCTCTTCGAGGGCTGCGGGCAGGGTCAGTTCCGTGAGGGGAAAGACGCGCCTTCCGGACAGCTTCCCGTACAGCCGCTCGAGGACGAGATGCGTAAGTGTCCCCCTCTGCATCGGATCTATCGTCAGCTGCCTCTCCGGTTCCTCGACCGATTCGACCCCTATCAGCTTCTCGACGAGAAAGGCGAACGGACAGTTCGCCCAGGACTGAAGGGTCGTGGCCGACAGGTTCCACCCCTTCTCGGCCATCACTGCGTCCACTTCGGCGAGCGCTTCGGGCGATTCGAATACACCGTCATAGGCGGTGAACCTTCTCGTACCCCAGCGCGACCTTATCAGCGCGGCGCCCATCCCGAAAAATATCGACGAAGGATAGTGGACCGACTTCCCGAGCCTGCGTCCCGTCATGAGAAAATCGTAATCATCCTCCCCCAGCGGCACCTCCATCCCCTCGGGCCTGCCGCGCAGGGGGATACGGACGGCAGTTGACGCCCGTGCCGTCGGTCCGGCCGGAAGCCCCGGCACGAACCTCAGATATGACGAAGGTATGTATTCCTTGTTACCGCCCGTTTCCAGCCTGGCCCAGCTGCATACGAGACGATCCGTGGCCGATGAGCATGCCATCCCGAAGATCATCGCTGACTCGGCGAGACGCCCGCCTTTCAGTGAAAGCCGCACTGCCCCCCCGGTGATACCGTATATCGCTTCGCGTTCGGCGTCCTTGATGAAGGGGTCCTGCCTTACCCTGCCGGGGACGGAACCTTCCTTCAGCCCTGTCATGAATGTGACCCCGAACCTCAGGCCCCTCGCCTGGCTGGCGATTATTACGTTGACCCCGTCGCCTCCCAGGCTGCCCCCTCTCTCCGATCCTCCTTCGAGAGATGCCGACGCAATCCTTCTGAACCTTCCGATGTCACAAGAGGGCGAAATATCGTCCAGATCGGCCAGTCTGCCGACCTTTCCCGCCATCTCTTCCGCTGACTCACCCTCAAACAGTCTGACCAGGACGTGGGCGAAGGCCGCGGAGAACCCGCTCCAGTCGCTGCATTCCCCGAAAGCCGCCCGCGCTTCCTCGATCGCGGAGATCGCTTCTACAGCCGGCATGAGGATATCCGCCAGCCCCTCTTCATGCTTCCCGACCTTTTCGAGCAGCCGCTCATTTTCTACGGCCCAGCCCTCTTCTCCTCTGATCCCCTCACCCGCGCTGAGGCGCACCCATAGAGCAAACGGGTCCCTGCCCTGACCTTCACCGGGATTCACCCGTATCGGGGACGAGATGAGAAAATCGACCAGTTCGCTCCTGCCGCCATCACCGCAGAGGAACTCGAGGAGCCTTGCCGCCGCGGTGCGCACCGGATCCCGGGTCCTGTACGAATTGATGCGTGAATACCACGGGACCCCCGCCTCTTCAAGCGCCTCGCGAAGGGGAGGCCAGTCGCCTTTGTTCCACGGAAGGACCGCTGTCTCCCCGAACCGGGGGCCGCCGGTCTCGCGCATCTCGATGATCCGCCTGACAACCTCCCTCGCCTCCTCAACGGCATCGGGTGCGTTAAAGAGCTGCGTCTCCGGGAGAACCTCCTCATCGCAGCCGAGGGTCGTCTCTTCGTATCCCGCGCCACGGAACCGCTCTACAAGGGACTCCGCGAACCTGTAAGAGGCATCATCACACCACGGAACGAAGACGGCCGAACTGCCGACCTTCATCGCTTCGGAAAGGAGCCGGTACTGAAGCTCGTTGAGATCGTAGAATCCGTAGGCAAAGACGGCGCAGTCGCGGAGAGCTTCGGCGGCGTACGCGGCGGTCCGCGAGAAACGAGTATGCATGTCGCCGCCCAGCGCCTCGACCCTCTCCCGGTAGCGGGTATACAGGTCGAGGACGCCGAGAACCCTTTCCGAGCGCAACCCCGGATCACCGCTCTCGATGATCGTCCCTGCTTCAGCGGATCCGCATCCGCCCTCGGCCAGATCGGTGAATGTTGATTGAAGCGCCGATACGAATCCTCCCGTCACCGCCACTTCCGAGAAGCAGTCGGGAACGTCTCCGCCGGCAAGTTCCTCGAGAAGGACCATTGAAGCAAGCGCGGACAGGGGACGCGGGAAAGGGGCGTCCGCACGCGCCTCGACGAGGGATACCAGGTCGGGCATCGTGAGGAAGTGAACGTTGAAGAGCCCGCCGAGCATGACGGACAGTCTTTTCTTGAGATATGTCCGGAGAAGGTTGGAGCCGGTGACGAATATAACCTCGGCTGCCGGATCCGCTTCCCTGAGGGCACGGAGCTCTCCGGCTGCCGCTTCTTCCAGGCGCCGGAAATCTCCGGATGTGTACAGTCTCCCCTTCAAACAGATTCCTCCTCCGCGGGATTCTAGCAGAAAGGGGCGTACATGATAAAGCCGCAACGCAGGCTGGATACAAAAAGGGCGCGGGACCCTATGTCCCGCGCCCTGTGAACGCGTTGTTCAGAGTTCCGTCATCAGGCCCTGTTCGCCGCGCTTTTCTTCATCACGATCGCTGCTGCCGCGATCATGGCGAGGACCAGCAGCGTCACGACAGTCGCCGAGAAGATCGGAACGGGTACGGGCTCGACCACGTGTATCGCCTGGACGCACGTATCGTAGACGGTGCCGGTGGCGGCATCCCATACGACGATCGTCAGGGTATCCCACGTACAGACCGCTGCCGTACCGGCATCGACGATACCGTACACATACTTGCAGGTCCCGCCGATAACAGCCTCGACAGTGCCTGGCTGGTTCAGCGCGGCGCCTACGTTTCCAAGGCTTGTGATCAGGTAGTCGTAATCGGTAGCCGGAGCGCAGGCGTCTCCGTTACAGACGGAGAACGGGATGTAAGCGGCCGTCTGGCCCTGCTCGACGTAATACAGTGTATCCTGCAGTATGTAGAGCGCCGGCGGAGAAGCGACCACCTCGAAGTCCTGCGTGATCGTACTGTAGCATGCGACCGTACCGCTGGAGCGCCAGTTCGGATCCTCGCAGTCACCGCAGTCGGGGGCGCATACCCCGTTGATGTCGCAGTACGACATCTGGACCGTCAGCGTATTGGTCTCTCCGACGATCGCCTCGCACGGTACGGTGATGCAGACATCGAGCTCGTAATACCAGACGCCGAGATTGTCGTCGAGGATCTGGCATCCAGGCACCGAGTTGGTCACAGGCCATCCGAGATTTTCGCCTGTGGTCACACAGAAGGTGTCGACGAGGCCCGTGCATGTCGCCGAGGCCCAGTACATGTTGGCCGCGTAGAGGTGCTCACACCAGCTCTCGCCCCTGATCACGCTTATCGTGCCGCCCGGGAAGTCGAAGTAGAATCCCGGGTCTCCCTCTTTCGAGCACTCGCCGGCGATGATCTCGGGACCGATCGTGGCGCGCAGGCCGATATCGCCGTAGTTGTAGTTACCCGCGTCGAGGGCATCATAAGAAGCACCCGTGTTGCTGATATAACTCTTGTTCGTCTCCATCGCGCCGGTATCGTCGTACGGAATCGGGTAGCCGTACGATCCCGTGTTGAGATCGGCGTAGATATAGACCGGATCTCCTACCGAGACGGCAACGGGCGCCGGCAGGTCGATCGTGTAGTACCCCGCCTCGTTGACCATTCCCGTGAACGGACCGGCAAGAATGGACGTAGGCGCGTTCGAGCCGTCGAAATTGTCGTAGAGCGAGACCGTGTAGGTCGTGGGTCCGCTCGTAGCCCAGAAGTGGAGCGAGTATACGTACTCGCTGGCCGCCTGCGGTGTGATCTCGACCACGGCAAAGTCGTTGCCGTCGGAGAAACCTACCGAGGACCACCATCCCCAGTCATCATAGTAATATGTCGTCATGTTCGGATCGTAATTCCTGTACTCGGTGATCACGTTCGAGTTGGAGCCTATCGAAGCGCTTCCCCACTCGATGTAGAAGTAACCGTTGTCGCCCCACGCGGTTCCCCAGGAGTTCTTCACGATCCAGCCGCCGACTCCGGCACCGCAGAGATCGTCGTCCCATCCGACGATCAGCACACCGTGGTTGGTCGGCTCGCTGCCGGAATAGCTCAAGCAGCCTGTGCCGTCATACGAGCTGAATCCGGAAAAAGACGCGTACATCGACGTATAGACCGGGCCGTGGGTCTGGATCGCGGCCTTGATCGCGTCGACATCGTTCGCTATGACCTTCCACTCCGTGACCTGCTTGAGATAGCTGCAGGCCGGGTTGATGCACGTCGGCGACGGACATCCGCCGGGATAGGTATCGCACGACTCATCGACCGAGCCGAGCAGCGCGAGGTAGTTCGTCGACATCCAGGCGTTACCGCCCGCGTTGCAGTCGGTCGACGTGACGTTGCAGGACTGGATATTCAGCTCAGAGTAGTCGTAAACGACGCTCTCGCCTATCAGGACCTTTGATTCGAGGTCGCCGCAGGCAGCGAAAACCCAGCATGTCCCGTAGGGATTCTGGTTCTTGACCGGTGTCACTCCGCTCATCGTCCGCCAGTCCCACGAAGCGGTCGGCGCCATCAGCATACCTCGCCCGTCCTGATAGGGCTGGATATGACTCAGGTCATGAGGGGGCCCCACGTACCCGAACTCTGTCGGGCCCGAGGGGAATGTCATGTATTTCTTAGGGGCGGCTGTCGGCTGCTGTGCGAAAGCTTCCGACGAAAAGGCCGCAGCCAGTAAAACGGCGAGAAACAGCAACAGTAATCTAGTTCTCATCCTTCGATCTCCCTGTCCTTTGTTATTCCTGTTGATTTATCCGTATACGCGGCAACTACAAGGCTGTTTCAACCGGCCCGTCGCACCTCCTTCTACGGGCATGGCTGTATACGATTTTTAGCAGAACCCCATTGATCACTCGTTAACCGGCGCCTATTATATCAAATATCTCACCATATATCAACGATTTATGCCTTCCCGGAAATCCATCCCGCCGTTTGCGGGAACCTTTTCCGCTGGAACGAACCGGTCACATGGAGTATCTTTCTATTCCCTAGCAAGAAGCATAACAACGGGGAGGGGTAAATGACATCCTCCGGGTACCGTTCCCACGCCCGGATACCGGCAGGTTTCGGAATCCTGATATTCACAGCCGCTCTGGTCCTGCCGCAGGTACGCGCGCGGGCGGCATCCACTTTCGGCAGCAGCACTCCCTCCGCAAGGATCCAGGCCCTCGGCAGCACCTTCGCCTGGACCATTCCCGACATGCTGACCGACATCACACTCAATCCCGCGAGAGCATGGGACGCCGAATCGCTCACTTTCAACTACGGATTGAGGAACCCGAATGCCTCCGCACTACCCTTTCCAGTCGCTTCGTATAACTCGGAACCGGATTTCTTCAATATGGACATCAGCCGAACGAACGAGATCAGAATCTTCGGCGCCAGGGCCCTGGGATGGAAATGGGCCATGGAGGCCGAGTGGAAACTGCATCATGACGACGGCTGCAATCAGTCGGAAATCAATCCGTTCTCCAGGTCCTCCGGCGGGGATATTAGGGTGGAGATGAGAGAGAACTGCGATATAGACGACGATAACTACGCCCGGTTCGATATCGCCTCTGCCAGAAGACTCGGTGATCGGACCGTGCTCGGCCTGAGAGCCGGAGGGACATATAGATACGACAGCCGCAAGATGAGGGACCGTACCGTAAGCGATGTTTACGAATACGACTCCGACACGGGTGGATATGTGCCGGATTACGGCCGGTCCCGTGACAGGATGAGAGACAGCGCGGAGAAACTCTTCGCCGGATATCTCGAGGCGGGCATGACCTGGAAGGAATCGGGAGAGCTGGTCGTACGGGGAGGCTACGCGAAAGGCACTTTCCTCACCAACGACTACGACCTTTTGATCGATACCCGTTACGACAACTACACAGGGGAAATAAACGACTACAATTACTGTCTCATCGAACCGCGCGAGGAGCGCGATGGAGAGTCCTGGCTGCTTTCGGTGTCGGCGAAAAAGAGATACCAGGGAGGTCTCATCATCGCCGCGACTGGAAGACACGAACGGGGCAGCTTCGAGTCGGACTGGGGCGAGAACTTCACGCAATATTCATGGGGCACCCACAGCGCCCTGCAGATCGAGGACCGGTTCCGGATCATCGGCGAGGGCGAGCGCTCGCGGTCGGAGGCAGTCTTCAGTATAGGCAAGACGTATGCACTCGAACAGAGGATCGATCTCACCCCCGGAGCCCACGTCCTCTACAGGAGGAAAAAGTTCAACGAGGAAGGTCAGGCCTATATCTCCTCGCTTATAAACGAAAACGGGGGCATGTCCTCGCTGCGATCCGATTTTCCCGTAATGTTCGAGAGAACGTTATCACGGACCAGGCTCACGCTGCCGATCGCCATCGAGTTCCGCGCCGCATCGTTCTTCCATATCTATTCGGGCTTCGGCGTGAACTTTACGTGGACCCGGGACTCGGAGAAAAACAGCCTCCTGCTCGATCAGGGCGGCCTCGATGACCAGTACTTCCCCGACGAGATGGAGACCGACGGGAACGCATTCGACAGCAGCTACAGAGCGACGCTTGGTTTTTCATTGAGATACAGGGAAAAGCTCTTCTTCGATATGTACACGAAAAGCAGCATCTTTCCGGGGGATATCACTTACTACTACTACGCCTTCGACCTGCGGTATGTCTTCTGACATCCTTCCTACTGTCCGTCCCCGCCCTGCTTCATCGCGACAATACAGGCAAGCCCGATCGACGCGAGCTTCGAGCGGGCCGAGTCCCCCCGTGACGTGAGGACTATCGGCACCCCCGCTCCCATGATCACTCCGGCGAGGTAGGCGCCGGAAGATACGGTCAGAGACTTGTAAACGACGTTCCCCGCCTCGATGTCGGGCATAAGCAGTATGTCGGCATTACCCTTTATCCTGCCCTGGTAATGCTTCTCCTTCGCCGAATGGG
>DAOVNN010000092.1 GCA_030630165.1 Candidatus Krumholzibacteriota bacterium | reverse complement strand
GCCTGCGATGCTCGAGTCGCTCGGCTCCCCTAAAAAGGTAATGGCGGTCGGCGTCCTGAATTATATAGAGATATGGTCGATCGAGGATTACGAGAAGGTCAGCCGCGACGCGGATGATTCCTTCCACGATGGTGATTGGGAATACTAGAAGGCAGGGAGCAGGGATGAGAGTCTACCGAACCGACCGCGATGGCATAGAGGTCCTCAGGATCTCCGGCATCATCGACAGCAGTGATGCCGAGATGCTCATCAGCCACATCGGTTCTGCCCCGGCCGCGTCGGGAGGATGCTGCATCCTTGACTTTGCCGGCGTCAGGCACGCCGACTACAGACTCTTCCAGTCACTCGAAAGGCTGATCGGTAAGAGCCCCGGGGTCATCTTCAGCGGATTCAACGACTATCTCCTCAGTATCTTCGCTTTCGTAAGCAGAACGAAGATGACCCCCGTTTTTTCTGACTGGAGGAAGGCTTTCAGGTACCTGAAAGCTGAAAGAGGAAAGCTGGCAGTGTACGCCGCCGGACGGCAGGAGGCGGCGGACACCCCGCTGGAGGTGGACGGCAGGTGATACACACGCCTGTCCTGGTCGATGAGGTCGTGAGGTTTCTGATGACAGGTAGGGAAGGGAAATACATCGACGGAACGGTTGGGATGGGCGGGCACGCCGAGGCAATTCTCTCTGCAGGCGGAAAAGGGGTCCAGCTCGTTGGAATCGACCGGGATCCGAAGGCGCTGGCGATCGCAGCCGACAGGCTCGAGAGATTCGGCGACCGCGTCACTCTCGTTCGAGGCAATTTCTCCGAGATATCTGATCATCTGTCAGGCGGAAAGTGCGAGGGAGTATTTCTCGATCTCGGGCTGTCGTCTCTTCAGATAGCTGACAGGGACCGTGGATTCAGCTATCTGGCAGATGGTCCGCTCGATATGGCGATGGGGCCGGATGACGGTGATGTCGAGCAGCTGCTCAATACCGTCAGCGAGGGCGAGCTTGCGGACATCATCTATCAATATGGAGAAGAACGCAGAAGCCGGGCGATCGCACGCGCGATCGTCGGGGAGCGGTCCGGTGGACGGATCGAAGGAACTTCGAGGCTCAGGGCGGCAATAGAGAGGGTCGCGCCCGCGAAGGACACGATCTCCACCCTCGCCAGGGTCTTCCAGGCCCTGAGGATCTGGGCGAATGGCGAACTCGATGCGCTCAGGACATTTCTTCCTGCTGCTCTCGAGCTCTGCTCGCCGGGTGGAAGACTGGTACTGATCAGTTACCACTCGCTCGAGGACAGGATAGTAAAGAGGTTTTTCAAGACAGAGGAAAAGGGCTGCATATGCCCTCCTGATTTTCCGGAATGCGCCTGCGGAAAGCAGCCCCGCCTGAGGGTTCTCACCAGGCGCCCCGTTGTTCCGGGCGAAGAAGAGATATCAGATAATCCAAGGGCGCGGAGCGCCAGGCTGCGCGCCGCCGAACGACTGGCGTAACAGGCGCCGGGCAAGGAGAGGATCTGAGATGAACACAGGACAGAGATATATCAACCATCTGTCGATGATGGTAAAGAAGGCCCTGGAAGGAAAGATGGGACCGTTCAATTTCCTGATCATACTGGGGTTCTTTTCCAGTCTCGTACTCCTCTATATCTCGCTGCACGTGCACCTCGACGGGATCTCGACGCGGATCGATGAGGGGACGAGACAGAGGCAGATACTCGAAGACGAGAGGATCAGCCTGATGTCGCGCATGAACGAACTCGTATCGGCCGAACGGATAATCCCCCTCGCCGAGGCATCGGGGATGCACCCGGGATCGCCGGATCAGATACACAGGGTCGCCTATTGCGAGCCTGGTGAGATGACAGAAGATGACAGAGCACGTTGGGCCCTCAGGGGTGGAGAGGCAGGACTACCCTCCACTCCGGCAGGAGTACCGGAGAGCAGATGAGGTCGCGCTTTACAGACTGGCGGATAAACACGGTCAAGATACTGGCTCTTGCTGCCGTCTGTGCGGTCTTCCTCCGGATAATCCACGTTCAGATCATAGCTCATGAAGAGATCACTGAAGATGCATGGAAGCAGTGGGTCACTGAGGTCACTCTGACAGCCCGCCGCGGCGGCATCTTCGATCGTAACGGGTTCCCGCTGGCCGTTACGCACAGGACTTACGTTCTTGGCGTCACCCCCCGGGACCTTCCTGACGATGACGATATGCTCGAGGTTCTCTCCGACGCCGCCTCGAAAACCAGGGCGTTTTTCCGCCGTCTCCTAAACCGGGAAGACACCTATATTCGGATCGCCAGGAAGGTCTCGCTCTCCTCCAGGCAGGTGGAAATACTTTCATCGATGCCGGGAGTCAGGCTCGACCCGGACCCCGAACGGATCAACCCGTTCCACTGCATGACTCCCCTGCTTCTCGGCTCGGTCAATGCGAAGGGTTCCGGATCGGGAGGGATCGAACTCTCGTTCGATGACTATCTCAGGGGCAACGATGGATGGAAGCTTTTCTGCAAGGATGCGAAAGACAGACTTTACCGACGTGCGGATGCGCCCGGTCGAAAACCGGAAAACGGTCACGATCTCTATCTCACGATCGACTCAAGGATCCAGGCGATAGTCGATTTCGAGCTCGAACAGGCCGTTTCGAGATATGGTGCGGCATCGGGCGCAGCCGTCGTCGTAGACCCGTGGACGGGTGAGATATACGCCCTGGCCGAGAAGAAAGGCCGGAAAAAGGGCAGGATAGAGATAGGAAAAGGCCTCTACTCGTCGGGATGCAGTTTTGAGCCCGGTTCGACATTCAAGCTGATAACGAGCGCCTACCTCCTTGAGAAGGGCGAGGTCGATCCGTACGATGTATTCTACGGTGAGCAGGGCATGGCCGAATTTCCCTTCGGGACGTTCAGGGACGACCATGAGTTCGGCTGGCTCACCTACAAGGAGACTTTCAAGAAATCGAGCAATATCTGCACGATCAAGGCTGTCAAGGACACCGACAGAGAGGCTTTCTATTCGTTCCTCCTCCGGTTCGGGTTCGGGAGCAGGACAGGGATCGATCTGCCGGCCGAATCAGCCGGGAAGCTCCGCAAGCCGGAAGAGTGGTCGTCAAGGTCGCTTCCCAGCATGGCTATCGGGCAGGAGATCGGAGTGACCGTGCTACAGATGGCGATGGCCTACTGCGCGGTGGCTAACGGCGGAGAACTCATGGTCCCGCGCATCACTCGTGAGGTGAGGGATTCCGAGGGCGTACTGCTCAAGGAATTCGGTCCGGTAAGGGTCAGGCGGGTGATCTCTCCGCGGACGGCGAAGACCCTCAGAGAATTCTGCCGTGGCGTCGTTGTCGACGGAACGGGTGTAAAGGCATCGGTCGACGGGATCGATACTGCCGGCAAGACGGGAACGGCCCAGGTGGCCGACGGCAGGGGATACCTCGATAATACATGGCTGGCGAGCTTTGCCGGCTTCGTGCCCGCGGACAAACCGAGATTCGTCTGTATGGTCCTGCTGAACGAGCCCGATTACTCGTCGCACTACGGCGGTCTGTCTTCGGCGGTCGTCTTCAGCGAGATAGTCGAGGGCATCAACCTCGCATCAGATCTTCTCGCTCCAGCGGCTGAGTGGACCGTCGATTCAACGCGTCCCGGGGGCGACATGATCTCTGTACCGAGTTTCTTCAGGCTCAGGTGCGCCGAGGCTCACAAGCTCGCTCACGAATGTGACCTGGTCATCGACTACTCAAGCGATGAGGGAGAGATCTATTCGCAGATACCTGGTCCCGGCACTCTCATAAGGAAGGGTGAGAAGATCATGCTTTCCTTTATCTCCGAGAGTGCCAGGAAAAAGTCGGGAGTGACGGTTCCGGATCTCAGGGGGCTTTCGATCAGGCGGGCGAGACGCATGCTCATCGAGTCGGGCCTCAGGAGCAGGATCGCGGGCTCGGGAACGGTCCTGCGGCAGGATCCCGCGCCGGGTAGAAAGGTATCGAGAGGAAGCACCGTTTCAATCAGGTGCAGCACGACTTTGAAGAGAGAGGGCAGCGGCCTGGCTCTCGCAGGAGGGGCTGCAAGGTGAGGCTCGAGGATCTGTTCAGAAGTATTGATGTGAAGTCGCGTCATCAGTGGCGCGATGTCGAGATAAATGGAATATCGACCGACTCGAGGTCGATAAAAGAAGGAGAACTGTTCGTGGCGGTCAGGGGTCATGAGGCCGACGGCCACGATTTTACAGGTCATGCGGTAAATGCGGGTGCTGCGGCGCTTGTCGTCGAGAATCCGGTCGAAGCAGACATTCCCGTTGTAGTCGTTGATAACTCCTCGACGGCTGAGGTGTCGCTCGCCCGCGTTTTTTATGGAGACCCTTCGTCCAGGGTGTTGCTCATCGGAATCACCGGAACGAACGGCAAGACCTCTACGGCTTTTATCCTGCAGTCGATCCTGCAGGGATCGCACGGGCCGACGGGGATCATCGGTACGGTGGGATTCGGAGCGGGAGGGGACCTCAGCGCCGCGACCAATACGACCCCGTCGTCTTCGGAATTGAACAGGATAATGGCCGGTTTCGTCGACAGGGGATGCAGGACGGTCGTAATGGAGGTCAGTTCGCACGCTGCCGCACAGGACAGGATCGGCGGTCTCGAATTCGACATCGGTGTATTTACGAACATTTCGAGGGACCACATGGATTATCACGGGAACCTCGAGAATTATATCGAAGCAAAAGAGAAGTTCGTCCGCACACTCTCCGCGCATGGAAGGGCCAAGAAGCCGGGCACCTTAATCTACAACGTGGATGACGGGAACGTGGCGAAGATCGGAGAGAGATTTACCGGGACGAAGATATCGTTCGGCACCTCGGAGAATGCCGAGTTCAGGTGCGTCGATCTGGCGGCGGATCTGTCCGGAACGAGTTTCAGGATATCAGCTTCAGGCTTCGATCTCCCGGTCAAGCTGCAGCTTCTCGGCAGCTTTTCCGCCCTTAACGCGCTCGGCGCGGCAGTGGCGGCTCATGTCGCGGGAGCCGGCAGGGAAGAGATCGCCGGGGGCCTGTCAGATATCGACGAGATACCGGGAAGGTTCCATCTCGTACCCTCCGACGGGGGACCGACGGTGATAGTGGACTACGCTCACACACCCGACGCCCTGGAGAAGCTCCTTCTCTTCTGCCGCGAATTGTCTCCTGCGAGACTGGTGACGGTATTCGGGGCGGGCGGGGACCGTGACCGCGGGAAGCGGCCGATGATGGGAAAGGCGGCAGCCGGACTCAGCGATATGGTCTACGTGACAAGCGATAATCCCAGGTCTGAGGATCCCGACATGATAATCCGCGACATCCTCGAGGGGATGTCCGGTAGCGATACCGCTCTCGAGGTGATATCGGACAGGGGTGAGGCGATAAGACGGGCGATCGGTTCTTCGGCTGAAGGCGATATGGTAGTACTTGCCGGAAAGGGACACGAGGATTACCAGGTCCTCGCCCACGGGAGCATCCACTTCAGTGATATAGAGGAAGCGGAAAAGGCGCTCGCCGGTGAGGCGAGCCGTAGTTGAGACAGGATCTCGATCTGTCTGGAGGGCTGACATCAGAGTCGACAGCGGTTGGATAGGGGAGGCTCTCGAAGCGGCAGGCTTCAGGGTTGAAAAACAGGGGAATGCGGTCGTTGACGAAGTGACGATCGATTCGCGTACCGGCACGGCGGGGATGCTGTTTGTCGCCCTGAAGAGCGAAAGCGGCGACGGTCACGATTTCATCGCCGAAGCCGTGTCCTGCGGAGCCGCTGCTCTTCTGGTGGAGAAGGGCAGGGGGGCTGCCGCGAAAGAAGCCGCCCCCGGACTGCCCGTATTCGAGGTGAAAGATACCCTCGAGGGGCTGCAGGCGATTGCCGCGGCGTGGAGAAAGAGGGTCGACCCGAAGGTAGTGGCGATAACGGGCAGCAGCGGCAAGACGACCGTAAAGGAGATGATCGCGGCTGTGCTCTCGCGGAAGT
Source organism: Candidatus Krumholzibacteriota bacterium (assembly GCA_030630165.1). Classification (GTDB taxonomy): domain Bacteria; phylum Krumholzibacteriota; class Krumholzibacteriia; order Krumholzibacteriales; family Krumholzibacteriaceae; genus JAUWCL01. The sequence goes on along the minus strand of DAOVNN010000092.1, from coordinate 3,245 downwards.
ATTCGGTGCACGCTACGTCAGGGAACCTCAACAACCATATCGGGGTCCCCCTGACGATACTGTCGATGCCTGAAGGGACCGAGGTGCTGGTGACCGAGATGGGAGCGAATCACAAGGGCGAGATAGCCCGGCTCTGCGTCATCGCCCGCCCCGATATCGGAGTGGTGACAAATATCGGGCCCAGCCATCTGGAGTTTTTTGGAACCCTGAAGGGTGTTGCCCAGGCAAAATCGGAGCTGATCGGGTCGCTCGCTGACAGCGGGGCCGCCGTTCTTCCAGCCGATGATGAATTTTTCGAATTTCTCAAGGAAAAGACCAGGACGCCGTTCGTGGCGTTCGGGATCTCAGATAAAGCTAACGTCAGGATAGAAGATATCGAGATCAGGGAAGGCGGAGGCTATACCTTCGCGATAGGCGGGCAGGAAATGGAGATTCGGCGATTTGGGAAGCATCACCTTCTCAACGCAGGAGCTGCCGCTGCCGTTGCCGGGCTGCTGGAGATTCCGGCCCCGATAACGGCGGCGGCCCTCGCCGAAACGGGCGCGTTCGATGGCCGCGGCGTCGTATTCGACGTGGCGGGCATTACCTTTGTCGACGAAACGTACAACTCCAACCCCGCGTCTCTGCGCGCCGCGGTCGATGCCTTCATGGAGATGTCTTTCGAGGGCAGCCGCTGGCTCGTCCTCGGCGACATGCTCGAACTGGGAAAGACGGCCCGCGAGCTCCACGAGGAAGCGGGAAAATTCTGCGGGAAGGCGGGCGTAGACGGGATAATAACGCTGGGAGACGAGACGGTCGAGCTTAACAGGTCGGCGGCCGTTCAGCGCAGGGCACCGGATGTCATCAGCCATTTCCTCGACGCTATCAATCTCGCCGCCTACCTCGACGGCCTTCTTGCTGCGGGTGACGGGGTCCTGGTGAAGGGTTCCCGCGCTATGAAGATGGAGATCGTAATAAATGAGATCGAGAAGAAGCGCGATACGGAGCGCAGGAGGGCCGGCTGATGCTGTATCATCTCCTGTATCCGCTGAGGGATTACTTTTTCGGATTCAATGTATTCCGGTACATCACTTTCCGCTCAGCGTACGCTACTGTGACGGCCCTTCTGATATGCTTCATCTTCGGACCGAGAATGATCAGGTGGCTCTCCTCACTTCAGATCGGCAAGGTCCGGGAGGATGTTCCCGAAAGGCACAACGAGAAGACGGGGACACCGTCGATGGGCGGCATGCTGATGATTTGCGCCATCGTCATCCCCACGCTCATCTGGGCCGACCTGAACAACCCCTACGTCCAGCTGACCCTCGTCGTAACGATCTGGACCGGAGCGATAGGATTCATCGACGATTATCTCAGCGTTATAAAGAAGAGGGACAAGGGACTGGTCGGCAGGTACAAACTGATCGGGCAGCTCGTCTTCGGCCTCGCGCTGGGGATCTACCTCTATCTCAACCCGATGTCGGCAGACGGAACAAGGACAGTCGTTCCGTTCTTCAAGGACCTGTACATAGAATGGGGGATCTTCTACATCCCTCTTGTGATGGTCATTATCACCGGCACTTCCAACGCCGTGAACCTCACCGACGGGCTCGACGGCCTGGCTACCGGAATATCGGCATTCTGTTTCCTCGCTTTCGCTCTGATCGCGTACCTCACTGGAAACGCGGTATTCGCCGACTATCTCCAGATCTTCTACCTGCCGGGCGCGGGGGAACTGGCGATCTACTGCATGTCGGTCGTGGGAGCGGCGCTCGGCTTCCTCTGGTTCAATACACATCCAGCCCGGATATTTATGGGCGATACCGGGTCGCTGGCTCTCGGCGGCGCGCTCGGTACGGTTGCCGTTCTGCTCAAGTCGGAACTGCTTCTCCTGATAATCGGCGGCGTTTTTGTCGCAGAGACCGTATCGGTGATACTGCAGGTCGGATCGTTCCGCCTGCGTGGAAAAAGGATTTTCAAGATGGCTCCCCTGCACCACCACTTCGAGCTCAAGGGATGGTCTGAGAGCCAGATCGTAGTGAGATTCTGGATTGTATCCGCGCTGCTTCTCCTGCTGGGCATGAGTACTTTGAAGATGCGCTAATCGGGAGGGCCGGAAGGCATGGCTCCGGCCCGCCCGCGGAAGATCATGGAAGACTACAAGGACAGACACATTCTCGTTTTCGGACTTGCCAGGAGCGGCTTTGCCGCCGCGTATCTCCTCCTGGGAGCGGGCGCCAAGGTGTGTGGAGCCGACGAGAACGAAAATGTCGATGTTCCGCCCGATCTGACAGCGCTGGAGACTCACCTGGGACACTTCCGCGAGGAGATCATCGACGACATCGACGAGATCGTCGTCAGCCCCGGAGTCCCGGATGACCATCCCCTCTTCGCCGCGGCGGCTCACCGCGGGATCGCGATCATCGGGGAGCTCGAACTTGCTTACAGGTTTGCGCGCGCTCCGGTCATCGCGGTCACCGGGACGAACGGTAAGTCGACGACGGTCGAGATGATCGGTGAGATGCTGAAAGAGGACGGCAGAGAAACGGTCGTCGCGGGCAACACCGGCACACCGTTCAGCTCTGTCGCCGGCGATATCGGGAAAGATGGATTCAACGTCATCGAGGTCAGCTCGTTCCAGCTCGAAACGATCGACAGGTTCCATCCGGTCTGCGCCGGCATACTGAACCTGACGCCCGATCACCTCGATCGGTACAGTTCGCTCGAGGATTATTACGGCGCGAAGGAGAAGCTGCTCGACAACCTCGCTCCCGACGATCACTTCTTCTACAACGCCGATGATGCGCTCTGCGTGGAAGTCGCGAAAAGGGCAGAGGCAGTAATGGTGCCATTTTCCTCATCGGGCAGGGTGCCCGGCGGAGTCTATCTCGATGGAGAGTTCCTTATAAGGGAGAACTCCGACGGAACGGAAGAGATCATCTGCGATCGCGGCGAGATGAAGGTAGTAGGGATACACAATGTAGAGAACGCGCTGGCAGCGATCGCCGCGGTCACTCCTTTCGGGGTCAAGGCCGACTCCTGCAGAAGGACCCTGGCCGGATTTTCCGGACTCCCGCACCGGATGGAGCTCGTGGCTGAATCCGGCGGCATATCCTTCTACAACGACTCGAAGGCTACCAATGTGGAGGCAGCCGTGAAGTCGCTCAAGGGGCTCGATTCACCTGTCATCCTGATCGCGGGAGGACACGACAAGGGCGGGGATTTCACGAAGTTCTTCGAATTGTCCGGCATCGTCCGCTCGATCG
>DAOVNN010000243.1 GCA_030630165.1 Candidatus Krumholzibacteriota bacterium | reverse complement strand
TTCCGGTAACATGCCGGATCGTTCACCTCCCGCGCGGCGGGGATCACCGCACAATAACCTGTCTGTCAAACCTCAGATCTATCAGATCAGGCAGTCCCCCCTGCTCGCGCAGCGAGGGATATACCGCCCTGAATTTCCTTATCCTCTCCTCGAACCCATCCCTTCCAACCCTGACGAGCGTGCCGGAGTCCATCCACACGAGAACGACTTCGTCGCCGTCAATATTGATCTCCGAGAGCTGGTCGGCCGGTGAAAACCCGAACTCCTTGAGAAGAACGAGCACCTCGAGAGCCTTGCCGACACCCTGCTTCCCGGAATCTTCCTTCATATTCCTTCCCTTCAGCCCGGTGATGACTGGAAGATCGATATCCATCGACCTCCCCGCAGCGGAGATGATAATGCCGTCCGCGTCGACTTCTGCCATTTCATCGAGGATCAGCAGGGCCACAGGCTCCCTCTCTCGAAGGTAACAGTCGAGCTTGTGAGGCAACCGCCTCCGGAAGGTGACCGAACCGACCGACGGATCGCTCTCGAGCATCTCCCGGATCTCGGAAAGAGATATGGTGAATACGTTCGCTCCGACCCATCCCTCCGCCTTCTCACTCAGCGATTCGAGCGGCAGGTTCCTGCTCCCGTGAACCCGGATCTCGTGGACATCGAACAGCCCCGTCAGGAATACAACGTAAAGTATCGCGGTCAGCACTAAAGCCGTCCCTGTCGGCATGAGCCAGACGCGCCGGCTGACCCGCTGCTTTTCCCTCTGTCGTCGAGCCATCGGCGGCGGTACTCTTCTGCTTTTTCTCGTCTTCATCAGCTCTTTCTGATCCTTTCGAGCAACTCGTCGCCCGTTTTCCAGATATCGCCCGCTCCCAGGGTGAGCACAACGTCTCCATCTTCGACTGCCGTTTCAAGGGCGTCCAGCAGATCGGACCGCTCGGGCAGATAGACTGTTTTCCTCGCGCCACCCCTCAAGACCGCCCTGTAAATGAGATCTCCAGTGATTCCCGGTATAGGCGTTTCCCCGGCTCCGTAGATATCCGTGATAAATACGAGATCTGCGTCGAGAAAACATCTGTCGAAACTCTCATGCAGGTCCCTCGTCCTCGTGAACCTGTGCGGCTGGAAGACAGCCACGACACGCCTGTCGAGGCTTCTTCTCGCCGTCTCGACAGCGGCCTTTATCTCGGTCGGGTGATGTCCATAATCGTCTATGACCAGCACGCCGTCTTCTTCGCCCCGCGATTCGAACCTGCGGCCAACTCCCTCGAAGTTTTCCAGCGCCCGCCTGACGGCTCCGATCTCGACATCGAGTTCGAGTGCGAGCGCGCAGACCGCGAGCGCGTTTGCGACATTATGCCTGCCGGGCAGAGTGAGTTTTATCGTTCCGTGATCCGTGCCGCCGGCGCGGAGCCGGAAGACCGACCCCGTCCCATCCTCCGCTTCCATTTCTCCCCTTACATCAGCGCCCGGATCAAAGCCGTATGTGATGATCTTCCTGTCTATCAAGGGCATGATCGCTCTGACGTTCGCGTCATCTACGCAGCATATGACCACCCCGTGGAAAGGCACCCTGTTCGCGAAGGTGACGAACGCCTCATGTATCTTCTCGAGCCCCCCGTAGAAATCGAGGTGCTCCGCGTCGATATTCGTGATTATCGCGATCGAAGGGGTCAGCCTTACGAAATTGCCGTCGCTCTCGTCGACCTCGGCTACGAGATACTGTCCTCGTCCAAGCATCGCGTTCGCGTCGAGACTCTTGACTTTCCCTCCGACTACTACGGTTGGATCGAGGCCGGCCTCCTGAAGAACGACCGCGGCGAGTGACGTTGTCGTTGTCTTACCGTGGGCGCCGGCTATCGCGATCCCCGTCCTTATTCTCATCAGCTCACCGAGCATGTCGGACCGCGGTATCAGCGGGATCCCCGCGTCAGCTGCCGCCCTCACCTCGGGGTTTTCCGGACCGATCGCCGATGAGACCACGACGATGTCGGCCCCGCCCACGTTGGCGGCGCTGTGGCCGGTCGATATAACTGCTCCAAGCGAAGCGAGGTTATCGGTGATAGCGGAGGTTTCCGCATCGGAACCGCTCACCTCGAAACCGAGATTGAGCAGCACCTCGGCGATACCGCTCATGCCGATCCCGCCTATCCCGATGAAATGGACGTGCCTGGCCTTACCGAGCATCTCGCTTCCGGTCATCGGGCCTCACCTCCTGCCAGCTTTTCCATATCATCGGCTATGACGGCTGCCGCGCGCATTCCCTGGAAGGGGACCAGTGCGCCGCGCATTCCCTCGAGGAGTCCGGGTTCGTCTATTACCGGATCGAGCTTCGCGGACAGGGAATCCGCATCGAGTCTCGAGTCCTCGATCATCAGGGCCCCACCCGCATCGACGAGCACCGAAGCGTTGTGTGTCTGGTGATCGTCCGCGCAGTGCGGATAAGGTACGAGCACCGATGGAAGTCCAGCTGCCGCCAGCTCGGAAACGCTGAGCGCTCCAGCCCTGGCCAGCGCGACGTCGGCCGCCGCATACGCCTTGCCTATATCCTCTATATATGGAGAGACGAAGACCCTGCCGGCCGCTACCGCCAGGAGGTCGCGGATCTCCTCGTATCCTTTGTCACCTGTCTGGACTATCGCCTGTATGTCGGTTCGCCGAAGCAGATATCCAGCGGCCGCCCTGCTCAGTGTCATCGCTCCCTGGCTGCCGCCGAAGACGAGGAGAACGCGGCCCTTTTCGTTCAGGCCGAAATCCGCCCTCGCACCGCTGCCGGGTCCGGCCTCTATCGCTCCGCGCAGCGGATTACCCGTCACGATCACCGGTGCGTTCTTTTTAAAATATCCACGGGCCTTCTCGAAACCGAGATAGAGTCTCTTCGCCGTCGGCGCCAGAGTCCTGTTCGCGAGCCCGGGTATTGAATTCTGTTCCTGCAGCACTACTGTCTTCCTCATGAGCCACGCGGCCGTAACGGCAGCGACACTCGCATATCCGCCCGACCCGAAAACGAGATCGGGGCTGAATCTTCTTATGATCCCCATCGACTGCATTATGCCGGCTGTCAGCATCGCGCCGGTGACGACCTTGCCTGCAAGACCCTTCCCGCGCGCTCCGCGCGAGGATATGACCTCGAGACTGTACGCCGACCCGGGAATGACGCGGGATTCGATCCCGCGGCTCGTGCCGACAAAGAGTGCCTCAAAGCCGGCGTGCCTCGCCGATAGCTCCTCGGCGACGGCAAGGGCGGGATAGAGATGACCTCCGGTGCCTCCTCCTGCGAATACCACCCTCATCACCGCTTCCTTCCGCCAGCGGTGCGGGGCGCCGCGGTCCTTCTCGCATAATCCGAATTTCTCATACATTTTGTCCTGCCTCTTCCGGCAGGCGTTTCAGGATCCCTTCCCTGAGTCGATATATTGAGCAGTATCCCTATGGCAGCCATCGATGTGACCAGCGACGAGCCCCCGTAACTTATAAAGGGAAGAGGCAGGCCGGCAGTCGGGAGAAGCCCCATCGTCATCGCCATGTTGATCAGGGCCGTCGCGAAGATCGTGAATCCTATACCGAGGGCAAGGAACCTGCCGAACTCGTTCGGCGCTCTCTTTGCGATCCGCAGTGAGCGTTTGAATATCAGGGTGAAGAGAAGAAGCACCCCTGCAGTTCCTATAAAACCAAATTCCTCACCGACGATCGAATAGATGAAATCGGTATGCGCGTCGGGGAGGAACATATATTTCTGGTGCCCCCTGCCTGGCCCGCATCCGAAGATGAAACCCGAGCCGAACGCGATCATCGACTGCTTCGTCTGCCAGCCGATACCGCTATCATACGCGGACTGATTGAACAGGACCGAAAGCCGCTGCCGAATGTGCTCCATGCGGTAGAGGAACGGGGCGGTCGCGAGCACCATGGAGCCGGCAAAGGTAGCGAGATGCCTTATCCTGCACCCTCCGATGAAGAGAAGCGTCAAGGTGAGTCCCGTAAGGAGGACAGCATTACTTATGTTCGGCTGCAGCCCGACCATCACCGCCATGGCGACTGATGCGCCGATCAGCGGCAGGAACCCCTTCTCCAGATCGGCGAGTTTCTTTCTTCCCTCTGCGAGGCGTGCCGCCATGAATATCACCAGCGAGTACTTGGCGACCTCAACCGGCTGTATCGTGAATACGAACACCTTGAGCCACCTGTCGGCACCCCTTGCGCTCTTGCCCCATATAAAAATGGAAGCGAGCATCAGGATGGCTCCGGCAACGATCCAGAAGTTGAACCTTCTGTATATCCCGTACGGGACCTTCATGAATATGTAGAGACAGAGGAGCCCGAGCGCGACCCTTATCGCGTGCCTCTGGAAGAAGAAAAAGGGCGAGGAGAACTGTTCACTCGCGATGACCCTGCTTGCCGAAAAGACCATGACCAGGCCCAGGGCGACGAGTGTTATCACCGCGTAGAACAGCTTCAGATCGTATTCCGTTTTTTTCTTCATCTACTCCACGTCACCTGTCTTCTTCACTATTTCCGCTACACTGTCCCTGAAGACCCTGCCCCGGTGCTCGAAATTATCGTACATGTCGAAACTGGCGCATGCCGGGGACAGCACGACGAGCCATCCCTCCTGTGCTTTGGCGGCTGCCATCGAAACGGCCTCCTCCATCGAACCGGCCCGACTGCAGGGGAATTTCTCCCCTGCCGCATTCTCTATGAGTTCCGCCGCCTCGCCGATCGTGACGATCGAGCG
>DAOVNN010000301.1 GCA_030630165.1 Candidatus Krumholzibacteriota bacterium | reverse complement strand
TGCTGGGGAAAGGAAACGGCAAATTCGCCGCCGCCGTAAATTACAGCGGAGGAGATGGCCCCTGGTCAATCACCGGCGGCGATCTCGACGGAGACGGAGACACCGACCTGGCTGTGGCAAACTACACATCAGATGATCTATCGATCCTGCTGGGGAACGGAGACGGAACATTTGCCGCCGCCGCAAGTTACAGTTCCGTAGTCGACCCCCGCTCTGTCGCCTTCGGCGACTTCGACGGGGACGGAGACATCGACCTGGCAGTGACGAGCTTTGATTCAGACGATGTGGCAATCCTGCCGGGAAACGGTGACGGCACATTCGCCGCCGCACTGAATTACAGCGCCGGCGATGGCCCTTACACAGTCACTGCCGGCGACTTCGACGGGGACGGAGACATCGACCTCGCCGTGGCGAATCAATTCTCTGATGATGCTTCGATCCTTCTTGGAAACGGAGATGGCACATTCACCGCCAGTGTGGAATACCAGGCGGGAGATGGTCCCTTCTCAGTCACCAGCGGCGACTTCGACGGGGACGAAGATATCGATCTCGTCATTGCAAATTATTCTTCATGTGATGTGTCGATCCTCCAGGGAAACGGGGACGGCACTTTCGACGATGCAGTATTTTTTGATGCCAGGTACTCCCCAGTCGCGGTTGCTGTCTGCGACATCTTCAATGACGGCCTCCTCGACCTGGTTGTAGCAAATCCCTACTCTGACGAAGTCACGGTCATTTTCTACAATCCGGCCGCTTCAGCTACAGACGGTGAGATCGCCTTCACTCCGGCGCTCGCGCTCGGACAGAACTACCCCAACCCGTTCAACCCTTCAACGACGATACTCTTCAGTGTTCCGGAGAGGGCGCGCGTGACACTCGATATCTTCGACGTGTCGGGGCGCAGGCTCGCGAGGCTTATAGACTCAGTTCACGAGGCTGGTTCTTACAGCTGCGAGTGGAACGGGCGCAACGAAGCGGGGAAGACAGTCTCGAGCGGGATGTATTTCTACAAGCTCGTTACCGGTGAGCGGAGCCTGGTGAAGAAGATGGTCCTGCTGCGATAGAGGGCCCTGCTTCTACAGGGTGTCAATGGATTCGGGATCTCAGAACCTGAACCGGTCGGGGATGACTGCGCTTTTCGGCACGACGATGATTCCGTCCCTCACGAAGAACCTCTCCTCCGGATCGTTGTATTTTTTCAGCTTCCTCTTGTTCTCGAGGATCACTCCGCTTCCGATGCGTACGTTCTTGTCGATCACGGCCCTGCGGATGACCGTCCGCGGACCTATTCCGAGCGGAATGGCGCCCTTCTTTCTCCGGCGCCTCTCGAGCTCGTAGAAATCGGCTCCGAATATGAATGAGTCCTCGATCACCGCTCCGGTCCCTATCCTCGAACGCAGGCCGATGATCGAGTGCCTGATCGTCGCCTTGTCGATTATGCAGCCTGCGTTGATCATCGAGCGTTCGATCTCGGCTTTCCTGATCTTCGAGCCGGGCAGAAATCTCGGGTGGGTGTAGATCGGGAAATCGGCGTCGAAGAGATTCATCTTCGGAACGGGAGCGAGAAGCTCCATGTGCGCGTCGTAAAATGAGCGGATCGTACCGATATCCTCCCAGTACCCGTCGAACACGTAGGCGCTGACCTTCATCGACCTCAACGCATCGGGTATGATCTCGCGCGCGAAGTCGATCGACGAAACGTTCTTTCCGAGACATTCTGCGAGGGCTCCGGCCCTGAAGATATAGATCCCCATCGAGCCGAGGTAGGGGCGCTTTCGCGCCTCTGTCGCGCTGAGGCCAAGTGACCGGGTGTCGGTCTTCATCGGGGCCAGTTCCCCGCCGCGCGGTTTTTCCATGAACTCGGTGATCCAGCCCTTCTTGTCGGCGCGGAGGATCCCGAGGTCCGGCGCCTTCGAACGCGGTACGGGGTACACAGCGATCGTTATGTCGGCGCCTGTCTCCCTGTGGTGCCTGGCGAACTCCCTGTAATCCATCCTGTAGAGGTGGTCGCCCGAGAGGATCAGCACGTCCTTTGACCTGTAGTTGTCGAGGTGAGGCATGACCTGCCGAACCGCGTCGGCGGTGCCCTGGAACCAGTCGGAGGACGAGAGGGTCTGCTCGGCTGCCAGAACCTCGACGAAGCCCCGGCTGAAGGAATCGAACCGGTAGGTCTCGGAGACATGCTGGTTGAGCGATGCCGAGTTGAACTGCGTCAGGACGTATATCCTGTTGATGTCCGAGTTGATGCAGTTGCTCACGGGAACGTCGATGAGCCGGTAGTTTCCGGCGAGCGGGACGGCCGGTTTCGACCTGTTTTTTGTAAGGGGATAGAGCCTCGTACCTCTTCCGCCACCTAAAACTACCGCCGTGATATCGTCCATTGTCCTCTCCGTTGCGGCGGCCCCGGAGGGTTGCCTCCGGGGCCAGCTCCGCCGAATCTACTCTTCAATGTCTATAACGTTGACCTCGCCGAAATCGCTGAGCGGCTTGTCAAAGGTCGCCTTGTCGCCGACGACGAAAATCGTCATCTTGTCGGGATGAAGGTATTTTCCAGCCACGGTCTTGACGTCCTCGAGGGTCATGTTCGCGTACCTCTCCATGTCCTTCTCGGGGGTGTCGAGCGGCCTGCCCTCGAACTTCAACCTTACGAGGCGGCGCACCATGCCGCTCTTCGAGTCATAGTCGAAGACCTGGCCGTTTACATACGAATCTATAGCCTTCCTGAGCTCCTCCTCGGTCGGGCCCACGTCGCGCATCCGCTCGATCTGCTCGACCATTATCTTCATCGCCCTGCTGTACTCCTCGCCCTTCGTCTGAGCGAATGCGTAGAAGGCGCCGAGGGTGAATGCGTCGGAACCGAACCTCGAGCCGGTCGAATATGCCAGCCCCTTCTTCTCGCGCACCTCTGTCACGATCCAGGAGGTGAACGAGCCGCCTCCGAGGATGAAGTTCATGACCTGGAGGGCGCAGCGGTCCTCGTTCTTCGAGTTGATACCAAAATGACCGAGCATCATGTAGGCCTGGCTGATGTCCTTGTAGGCATAGTTCCAGTTCTCGGCCAGTACCGGCTCCACCGCGGGGACCGCGGGGATCACCGTCTCGGCCTGCTCCCAGCCCTCGAGGGCATTTTCGAGCTTGCCGATGATCTCGTTCACGGTTACGTCGCCGCTGACGCCGAGGATCGCCCTGTTGGGATTAAAATACGCCGCGTGGAAGGAAGTGAGGTCTTCCCTCGTGATAGCCTCGATCGACCCGACGTTAGTGTCCCATCCGTAGGGATGGCCCTTGTAGACGAGCTTATAGAACTCACGCCTCGCGATCGCTCTCGGCTGGTCGTTCTTTCGGCGGATCTCCTCGAGCATGTCTCCCCGCTTCTTCTCGATCTTGTCCTCGGGAAATACGGGATTTATGATCAGGTCTGCCGCGATCGCCAGAACGGCGTCGAGGTCCTTCTTGAGACAGTTGATCGCCACACTCGTATTAAGATTGCCGCCGTAGACCTCTACGCCCGCAGCGAGGAACTCGAGCTCCTCGTTGAGCTTGTCTGACGGCCAGCTCTCGCTGCCGCCGTTGCGGATGACCCACTGCGCCATCTCGTTCAGGCC
>DAOVNN010000303.1 GCA_030630165.1 Candidatus Krumholzibacteriota bacterium | reverse complement strand
TAATCGGGAAATGCGGCGAGCAACCCGGACACTTCCGGGAGAAATGACGCCAGGTGATATGCCGAATTGAACAGCACAGTGTCGGCAGCAAGCGCCGAGGAGTAGTTGATAAATCCATAGTGGACGTCGCGCTTGAGGCCGGGGTCCGGATCGTCCCCGGACCACGGATAGGAGAGCTGGTTCTCGTGGAAGTATATCGCGACCGGTGTCTTTGCCGTCTTCTCCCTCGTCAGGGCGAGAGAGGTCGTCAGGTCGAGCATGTCGGTAGCGAGGATCAGGTCGGGATCAAGATCGTTCTCGAGAAAGTACTTCGCGAGCGTCACCGCCCCGCCATGCATCCTCCACTTCCAGTGACGCCCCTCGAGGCCGAGGATATCGACTTCGTGCGAGGAGTGCCTGGCGTATTCTTCAGCCCAGGACTTATGCGAGCCTGTCAGGAATGGTTCGACTATAAGTATATTCATATTGACGCTACATCAGTTCCCTGAGATCGGCCAGAACCTCAGCTGAGTGTTCGGGCGGCTTCACCTTCGCGTAGACCTTCGCGACCTTACCCTTCGGATCGATCAAGTACGAGATCCTCACGATCCCCATATATTCGCGGCCGGCCATCTTCTTTTTCTGCCATGCGCCGTACTTCTCGATCATCTTCGTGCTCTCGTCGGAAAGCAGCGTAAATGGCAGCGAGTGCTTGTCCGCGAAGTTGCGATGACTCTTCACCGAGTCCTTGCTCACGCCTAATACGACGGCGCCGAGCTTCCTGAAATCGGACCAGTCGTCGCGTATCGCGCAGGCTTCCTTCGTGCACCCCGAAGTATTATCCTTCGGGTAGAAATACACGAGCACCCATTTCCCCGCGTAATCCGACAGCCTGTGCCTGTTTCCATCCTGGTCCGGCAGGTTGAACGCGGGCGCCTTCTTTCCGGCTTCCAGCATCATTATTTCTCCTTTAAAAAATCTTTCCTCACAAATACTTCGCTCCTGCCGCTGATCTTCTCTCCACCCATCGGAACGACATGTATGTGAGCATGCATCACCGTCTGGCCCGAAGACCTGCCGATGTTTATCCCTATCTTGTATCCATCGGGGGAATACTTCCCATCTACCATTTCCTTTGTCTTCTTTATCAGTTCGTAGCAGGCGGCCAGTTCTTCGTCTGTCAGCTCAAAGAACGACGCGATGTGCCTCCTGGGCATCACAAGGGTGTGCCCGGGACGAACCGGATACTTGTCGGGGATGACAACAGCCAGCTCGTTCTCAAACAGGACATTCTCCGGATTACAGAACGGGCATTCCTTCTCAGTCATACTTCTTCTCCATCTCTGAGAGCCGTTTGCGCAGCTCCGTCTCGCCGGTGACCGGCGCCGAGCAGCGGAAGTTCTCACATATGTAAGCGGTCGGTTTTCCATCCACAGCGGTCATCCCCTCGAGCACAGGGGCGAGGCTGATGATATCGCCTGCGTCATCACCCGCTGGTCTGAACAATGTGACCGCCCGGGGCATGAAACGTTCGGCCAGAAGCCTGATCATCGATTCAGTATCGTCAGCACCACGCTCGCCCGCTATCACATACTCCCTGCCAGGACCCAGGGCGAAGTCGAGGGCAATGAGCATCTGCGTATATGCGGTCGGGGAGCCGGCGAGCTGACCCGAGAACTCCTCCATCAATGCGTCCGCGGCAGATTCCAGTTCGGTCCTGCCGGTCATCCTGCCGAGTCTGAGCAGCGCGAGCGCAGCGACCGAGTTTCCCGAAGGGACGGCACCGTCGTATATCTCCTTCGTCCTGACAATGAGCTTTTCGGCATCGCTGCCGGTGAAGAAGAGGCCTCCCCTCTTCTCTTCGTTGTCACCAAAGAGATCGAGCATCCCATCGGCCAGAGCAAGCGCCTCAGACAACCACTTCGCGTCGAAAGTCGCTTCGTACAGCTCGATCAGTCCCCATATGAGAAAAGCATAATCATCAAGGTATCCGGGTATGGCCGATTCCCCGTCGCGATAGCGGTGAAGCAGCCTGCCTTCGGAGGTCCGCATCCCGCCGAGAATAAAGCCGGCGGCTTTCGCGGCAGCGGCAGCATACTCGGGCTTGCCCGTGACCCTGGCTCCTCTCGCCAGTGCGGCGATCATCAGACCGTTCCAGTCGGCGAGGATCTTGTCGTCGAGCATCGGCCTGGGACGCTTTGCACGGAGCGCAAGCAGCTTCTCCCTCATCGTGCCGAGAGAACCCTCGTCAGCGCCGGTCTCGCTCGATATATGCAGTACGTTCTTCCCCTCGAAGTTGCCGCTGCCGGTGACCCCGTATCGCTCGCAGAAGACTCTGCTGTCAACTTCCCCAAGCGCCTCCGTGATCTATCTTTAGTCCAGACGTAGAATGTTCCTTCCTCACCCTCGCTGTCGGCGTCCTCGGCAGAGTAGAAACCGCCCTCGGGAGAAGCCAGGTCGCGCAGCACATAGGCGAAAATCTCCTCCGCCACCGCCCCATAGAACGCATTTCCCGTCGCCCGGTGCGTTTCGAGGAAAGCGATTGATAGCATCGCCTGGTCGTAGAGCATCTTCTCGAAGTGCGGCACAAGCCACACCGGGTCGGTCGAATACCGGTGGAACCCCTTGCCGAGATGGTCGTAGATACCGCCTCCGTACATCTTTCTCAGGGTCGTCCCGACGATTTCGAGCGCCCTTTCGTCCCCGGTTCTATCATGATACCTCAGCAGCAGGGAAAGCTGGTGCGGTGTTGGGAATTTCGGCGCTCCCCCGAAACCACCGTGGACCTCGTCATACGAGGCCTCCAGCCTCGAGTACGCAGTCGCGAGCAATTTATCCGAGAGTTTACGCTCGTCGCCGGTGAAGGCACAGCTTTCCAGCGCAGCAGTGGAATGTTCGCTTATCTGCTCGAGCCTGCCCCGGTCGTTCTTCCAGAGCGAGGCCATGTGCGGTACGAGTTCGAGCATCCCGGGACGGCCGTATTTCGACTGCTTCGGAAAGTAGGTGCCGGCGAAGAAGGGCTTCCCGCCGAGGGTCATAAAGACGGTCAGCGGCCATCCACCCGCCCCTGTCATCGCCTGACAGACCTTCATGTATATGTTGTCGATATCGGGTCGCTCCTCGCGGTCGACCTTGATCGATATGAAATGTTCGTTGAGCAGGCGCGCCACAGTCTCGTCCTCGAACGACTCGTGCTCCATCACGTGGCACCAGTGGCACGACGAGTATCCTATCGAGAGGAAAATCGGCTTGTCCTGTTCCCTCGCCACCGCGAATGCCTCGTCCCCCCACGGGTACCAGTCGACCGGGTTATCGGCATGCTGGAGCAGGTATGGGCTCTTCTCGCCGGCCAGCCTGTTACTGTCGGCTTCATCGTTCATATGCGGATCTTCCCTTCAAGGACCGGCGAAATCTGCTCCATTGATCACTCTTCCAGCACCCAGCCTGATGTAATGGTCGCCGTACCGGTGCATGAAAAAATCTATGCTGTCGTCACCTGTACAGTGCGAAGCCCCGCAGAATCTGACGCCGTTCTCCTCGAACTTCGAGGCTATCGCCTCGAGCTGCTCCTTCCCCACCCCCCCGAGATGAAATCCGCCCATCACGCATAG
>DAOVNN010000197.1 GCA_030630165.1 Candidatus Krumholzibacteriota bacterium | reverse complement strand
GTGTGATTCGTGTAGGCGCACGTTTTCCGGGTGATATCCCATGCCTTGTCCCAGCTCACGCCGTGATCGTCGATCAGCAATCTCATCAGTTCGGGGATCGCGAGCGAGGGATGTGTGTCGTTGAGCTGGATCGCGGCCTTGTCGGGGAACTCGTCGAAAGTTTTATGATCGATCAGGTACCTTCTGATGATGTCCTGTATCGAACAGGAGACGAAGAAGTACTGCTGCATCAGTCTCAGCTCGCGCCCCTCGAAGGTGCTGTCATTGGGGTATAGTACCTTGGAGATGTTTTCGGAGAGGTTCTTCTGCTCGACCGCCTTGAGGTAGTCGCCGTTCTGGAAGAAATCGAGATTGAACTCCCGCGTAGCGTGCGCCGACCAGAGCCTCAGCGTGTTGACCGTTATATTGCCGTACCCGGCGATGGGAGTGTCGTAGGCGACACCGACTACGTCCTTCGTATCGGTCCATTCGCGTATCGTTGTTCCGCCGGGCCCCCAATCCTCGCTGACCTTTCCGTAAAACTTGACGATGAATGAATACTCGGGCCTTTCTATCTCCCAGGGATTGCCGTACTTGAGCCATTCATCGGGGCATTCGTGCTGGGCGAGGTTCCTTATCTCCTGCTCGAATATGCCGTATTCGTAGCGTATGCCGTAGCCGACGGCCGGGATCATCAGAGTCGCCATCGAATCGAGGAAGCAGGCGGCGAGCCGTCCGAGGCCCCCGTTGCCGAGACCGGCGTCTGGTTCCTGTTCCACAAGCCTCTCGACGTCGAGATCGATCTTGTCCATCGCCTCGCATGTCTGGTCGTAGATGTCGAGATTGATCAGGTTATTCACCAGCGCTCTTCCCATGAGGTATTCCGCCGAGAGGTAGTAGACGCGCTTTACGTTCTTCTGGTGATAGACCTGCTGTGTCTTGATCCACTGCTCGACGAGCCTGTCGCGTGCGGTCAGCGCCAGGGAGAAATAGAGGTCTTTCAGAGTCGCGGTGTACTGGTCCTTTGAGCGGGAATATTCGATGTGATTGGCGAAATCATTGAGGATGCCGGCGGCTTCATACGATTTGTGGAAGATCCCCCACTTCTTAAACATCTCGATCTTACTCATCGGCATGACAAATCTCCGTTTATTTTATTAGTTTATTCGTCCCGTCTAGCGTTGTGTCGAGTCCGCCGCCCGCAGCGACCTGTCGAAAGCTCTCGACGGGTTGAAGGTCTGCAGTTTGAACCTCGACCCGTCCGGAATCATCTCCGCCACCTCGTCCATGTCCCTGTCAGAGAGAAGGGAGTGCACACGTGTCGTCCTGAACTCGTGTTCTATACCGCAGCAGGAGAGCAGCTCGATCGACCTTGTGATCTCGTCGATCGGAGCGTTCACTCCGGTCAGCCTGTCGTACGACCGGCGAGGCGCCTTGACGTCCATCGATACGTAATCGACGAGACCTTCGGATATCAGCCGCTCGATAACTTCGGGCCTGCTGCCGTTAGTGTCGATCTTGATCCTGTACCCGATCTTCCTGACCTTGTGCAGAAAATCGGCAAGATCCTCCTGCAGGGTCGGCTCGCCGCCCGTGACGACCAGGCCGTCGAGCCTTCCCGCGCGGGATCGGAGGCAGGATAGCACATATTCCTCTGGAATGAGAAGGCCGTCGTTCGGCGTCTCCGGGATGAGACCGCCGTTGTGGCAGAAGGGACAGCGGAAATTGCATCCCTGCGTGAATACGATCGCCGCAGTGAGGCCGGGAAAATCGCTGAGACTGAATTTCTGAAATCCGCCGATCCTCATCAGATCGAATACCTCTTCCTCATCTCGAATTCGGCCTGTTTTCCTTCGTTCCACTGGTCGACCGGCCTGAGGTAGCCGACGACGCGTGAGTATATCTCCGTCTCCCGCGCGCAGTCAGGGCAGCGGGCGATCTCTCCGCTGAGGTAACCGTGTTCGGGGCATACGGAGAAGGTCGGGGATATGGTGAAGTAGGGGAGCCTGTAGTTAGTGCACACCTTGCGCACGAAATTCTTTATCGCATCCGGATCGGCAACGGCTTCACCGAGGAAGACGTGGAGGACCGTTCCGCCGGTGTACTTCGCCTGGATCTCATCCTGCAGGTCGAGCATCTCGAAGACATCGTCGGTGAAGTCGACGGGCAGCTGGCTCGAATTGGTGTAGAACGGCTCACCATCCCTGGTCGACTCGCCGTTGTTAGCGCACCTGATCCCGGGGAACTTCTCGCGGTCGATCCTCGCTAGCCGGTAGGCCGTGCCCTCGGCGGGAGTGGCCTCGAGATTGTAGAAGTTGCCCGTCTCCTCCTGGAACATGCTGAGCTTCTCCCTCATGAAGTCGAGGGTCCTGCCGGCGAACTCGATGCCCTTCGGATCGCCGATAGTCACGCCGTGGAAGTTGAGGCACGCTTCATTGAGGCCGACCAGTCCGATTGTCGAGAAGTGGTTGAACCAGTAGCAGTCGTGTCTCTCGTGCATGTTGCGCAGGTAGTATTTCGTATAGGGATAGAGGTTCTTCCCGGTGAATCCCTCGAGGACCTTGCGTTTGGTTTCGAGGCTTGTCCTGGCGATCTCCATGAGATGCCCGAGGCGGCCGAAGAACTCATCTTCTGTTTCTGAAAGATGCCCGATACGCGGCATGTTGATAGTCACCACTCCGATCGAACCGGTCAGCGGATTGGCTCCGAACAGGCCGCCGCCCCTCTTCTCCAGTGACCTGATATCGAGCCGAAGCCTGCAGCACATCGAGCGGGCGTCGTCGGGGGAGAGATCGGAGTTGACGAAGTTGGCGAAGTAAGGGATCCCGTATTTACCGGTAACTTCCCAGAGGCGCTCGAGGCCCGGGGCGTCCCAGTCGAAATCGGATGATATATTGTATGTCGGGATCGGGAATGTAAACACCCTGCCGCGGGCATCCCCTTCGGAAAGCACCTCGAGGAAGGCGCGGTTGAGTGTCACCATCTCCTCGCCGAACTCTCCGTAAGTCTCCTTCATCGGTTTCCCGCCGATGATGGCGGGTTCGCTGGCGAGGGTGGAGGGTGGTTGAAGATCCAGGGTGAGATTTGTGAACGGGGTCTGGAACCCGACCCTCGTGGGGACGTTCACGTTGAAGACGAACGCCTGCAGTGCCTGCTTGACCTGCTTGTATGACAGGCTGTCGTATCGGATAAATGGCGCGAGCAGGGTGTCGAAGTTCGAGAAAGCCTGGGCGCCGGCAGCTTCGCCCTGCAGCGTGTAGAAGAAGTTGACGATCTGCCCGAGCGCGGTGCTGAAGTGCTTCGCGGGAGAGCTCTCCGCCTTGCCTGCCGCTCCACGGAAACCGCTGCGAAGAAGGTCGTGCAGGTCCCATCCGACGCAGTAGACAGACAGGAGCCCGAGGTCGTGTATGTGAAGCGCGCCGGACGAGTGCGCCTCGCGGACCTCCGCCGTGTAGATCTTGTTAAGCCAGTAGGTCTTGCTTACCTCGCTCGATATGTAATTGTTCAAGCCCTGGAGAGAGTAGCCCATGTTGCTGTTTTCTTTGACCTTCCAGTCGAGTTTCTCGAGATAGTTGTCGATCAGGTCGACATCGGCCTTTTTGATCATCTCCCTGATCCGCGAGTGCTGGTCGCGGTAGAGGATGTATGCCTTGGCAGTCTTCTTGAAGGGGGATGTGAGGAGCACGTCCTCGACGACGTTCTGAATCTCCTCGACGGCAGGTATCTCGCTCTGCGCCATCACCTGCGTGAGGCCGAGCACGCGAATAGTCAGCTTTCGTGCTATTTCCTCGGCGAACTCTCCCGAGGCGCGTCCGGCCTTGAGGATCGCCCTCGTGATCTTGTCGGCGTCGAAGTCTGCGATACGTCCGTCTCTTTTACGGATCGATGTGAATAACATGGAAGATTCCCTGTGGATGGTCTTCTTCTTTCCCCTTGTAGAAGTGGGCTGCATACGATTCCTTTCGTCCGGCGAAGGCAGCGGGCGGTTACCAATGCGCCGGCGTTCCGGTTGCCTGATATCTGTCAGAGTGGCCTTGGCTCACACGGACGCTTCCGTGGCCCCATGCCCTCGGGTCCCGGTCGCGTCCTCCGATATGAGAAAAAGTTCGCCTGGCGGCAGAGCGGGCTTCGAGTAGTTCGCTGAAGCATATGTGCCTTATCTTCTGCCTGTCAGGCCGGCCCTTCCCTCGAAGGCTTCGGCCCATATATCCGCAAGTGGTCTCGCGGGCCGCCGGCAGGTCTTCGGACTCGCAGGCTGGTATCGGTACCGGCCTACCGGCCGCGGCTTCCCGGCTCCCTGGCGGGGGCCAGTGCCATTGTGCGGCTTTCGTTCCTGCTCACCGCTGCGGGGCAGTCCCGGAATCTCACCGGGTTCCTGTAAGCACTCCCATATATGGAGTGGTTACCGGCGGCAAGGCACAATATATAGTGGCTGAATATAATGAGTCAACGAAAAACAGATAATTATGTGAAAGTTGTTAGATAATGCGGGCTGGAGGGGGACTGGTAGAGAGATTTCGTACGGAGGGGTGATGATGACGGCGGATTTGATTGTAGACATCCACCGAAATATATGGTAAAAATAAGTAGGGGTAAGCGGACGACTGGTTCAGGAACAATCAAGACTTTCCTGGTATACGGGAGGGATGGTTATGACCGGTCCGGGGGAAATATCCAGGACACGTAAACGAATCCTCTTCATGGACGACGAGGAAATGCTTCGCAGCGTTGTCTCAAGGATGCTTGAGATCATGGGCTACGATGTCGAGGCCGCGGCTGACGGAGACGAAGCGCTGCGGCTCTATATCGAGGCTTCAGAGAGCGGCGAGCGGTTCGACGCGGTCATTCTCGATCTGAGTGTGCATAGAGGCATGGGTGGTCGGGAAGCGGCGGCAAAGCTCATCGAATACGATCCTGATGTTGTTGCGCTTGTCTCGAGCGGTTTTGTCGGTGATAAGGTGCTGCAGAACTACCGCGAGTTCGGTTTCCGCGGCGTGATCCCCAAGCCGTACACCTCTGACGAACTGCGAGACGGGCTGAACAGGGTACTCGTACCAAACATCGCATCCTGATCCGGCGCACCGATCTCACGACAGTTCATATCCTCTGCTATTCACCCATAATCATTGTATCCGTAATCTGCTGTGGTTATGCGAGATACACTTCCGCACATTCCCTGGATTAAGATATAGAAAAATAATTTTTCAAGGGGGTTGACAAGGGACTCTCTATCCTAGTATCGTTCCTCTCCCGGCTGCTTCCGGTGTCCGGGGTCAAACCGTTCAAGAAGTGCCCCTTCGGGGCGTTGTGCGTGACTGGACTGCCAACTCAGGAGGCATAGAATGTCCGATTTCACCGCTAAATTCATGGAGAAGATCAAGGCACGCGACCCCCACCAGCCCGAGTTCCATCAGGCCGTTGAGGAAGTCACCGATGCTCTCGGTCCCTTCATCAAGGCAAATCCCAGGTACAGTGACGCCAGGATACTCGAGCGGATCGCCGAGCCTGAGCGCGTGATCATGTTCCGGGTGCCCTGGGTTGCCGACAATGGCGAGATCCAGGTCAACAGGGGCTTCCGCGTCGAGATGAACAGCGCGATCG
>DAOVNN010000102.1 GCA_030630165.1 Candidatus Krumholzibacteriota bacterium | reverse complement strand
GAACCTGTACATGTTCGTGTTCCTGATCCTGTCATCGGCAGGTTTCCATAGAGGTCCGCTCATTCTCAAGTCCTTTCGGTTATGTATTATTTCTCAACGATGACAGATTATGACGATTTTGGGTATTTATCGTCAATTTATTTCAGGGTATCTGTTTTGGGATGAAAGAACATGAGCACTGTGCCAGCTTCTGCTGAACACCTGCCACAACGCGCATGGGGCTGGATTGGGACACTCCCGGTCTGAAGTCAGATTTTTTCCAGTTCCTCGAATTCCTTCTTGAACTCGATCAACGGCACAAAGTCCTCGTCAGCTCCGGCGAGAACCTCCAACGTTCTATCATGGTACTTCTTCGCTGAGAACACATCTCCATTTATCAGGTTCGCTTTTGACAAAAGCATCAGTAGTCCGGGATCGTTCGGGTTGTACTTGCTGAGAGAGAGACATTCGGCAATCGCTTCGTCTGTTCTGCCGAGTTTCAAGAGGGCGCGGGCGTATTCTCTGCCGAAGAAGAGAAACTCGCGCGGAGAATTCCCGGCAGCCTCTTCAAAGGCTTTGAGCGCACTCATGTTCCGTCCCTCGGAAAGAAGGATGAGGCCCCGGAGGTGTTCCCGTCGGGAAAAGTCGGAATCAGCATCCGGCTTTTCCATGAGCGTAGTCATTTTATTCAACTCTCCGTGTGCTCTGTCGATGTCATTCTGCAATGTGATGTATCTGACTCCGCGGTGCCAGCATGCCCGGATCGATTCGGGTTTCAGCTCTTCCACCCTTGACATCTCCCTGTCGAATGAGTCTTCGTCCTTCTGAATGAAGTATATGCGGGCCAAGTGGAGGTGTCCGGTGACCTTCTGGGCCATTGAGCTAGTTGAACCGCGGTAACTATGAAAATGCTCGCTTGCTTCGCGAAGCCGCCCCATCTCGATGCATGTATTACCGAGTCCCTCGTATGCGGTGAAAGGGGGATCGTCCAGATAGAGGAGGGAAGAATACTGACGGTAGGCTTCATCGTAGTTTCCGGAAAAAAGATAGGCGCCCGCAATGCTAGTTACGGGATCGGGAGAATCAGGGACAAGAGCCCGGTATGTTCTGAAGGACTCCATGGCTTTATCGAATTCTCCGGAGTACAGGAGTGCCGTTCCCGTGTAGTTGTGGGCAGTTCCGTGTCTTCCTGATTTATTCTCGGGATCAGCCTCGAAATAAAGTTCAAACTGCTCCAGGGCGCCTTCGTAATCCCCGATATATTTCGAAAGGATATACCCTATATAGATCGGTATATTTGCATCATCCGGAGTGATTTCGTACCAGCTTTTATATCCTTCTACCGCTTTTACCCAGTTGTGCTCGATCGTTGCTTCGACTGCATTGACCAAGATCAGAGATTCGTAAGTGCCTCTTCTTATTACGACCTTTCCCGCCCTAGCGGCAAACGTTTTGGCCTTCTTTGAATCCCCGGCCCAATAGTAGTAGACTGCCAAGGTTATCAGAGCTTCGAAATGCTCGGAATCGATCTCGAGAGCCTGCTCGATGAGAAGTATGCCTTTGGGTTGATTCCCCGTGTTGTAAAGAGCCCTGCCGCGCTCATACAGAGTATTTGCCTTACTCGACGATTCCTGACTTGAAGAGTCATCAGCCGTGGCGAGCTGACTGCCGACAGGATCAATACTGTCGCTGTCACCGCCGCTGATTATATATCGGATCACGAAGAATACTAGAACGACAGATGCCGAAAGTGCAAATACGGAGGTCAACTTCCAGCCGAATATGTGTTTTGCGCCGGGGAAGAATCCTCTCTGGGTCATTACAGTCTCGGGTTCACCGAAGAGGAAGTTTCGCAACTTAACAAGGTCGTTGTGCATCTCCTCCATCGACCCGTACCTGTCAGCAGGAGATTTCTGCAGAGCACGCTCGATGATTGCGCCGATCTGCGGCGGAATATCCGGAACGACCTTAAGAGCCGGAACGTGCGGTTCATTTACGATGTTATACAGGACAGAGGCTTCGTAGTCTCCTTCGAATGGTCTCTGTCCTGTCAGCATCTGGTACATCAATACACCGAGCGACCAGATGTCCGATCGAGGATCTATATGGTCGCCGCGGACCTGCTCGGGAGACATATAAGCGAGGGTTCCCGCACCGGCCATGGTCATGCTCTTCGTTTCGGCGCTTGACAGCTTGGCCAGACCGAAATCCATTATCTTGACTTTGCCTTTATCGGAAACGATCACGTTTGCCGGTTTAATATCACGATGGATTATTCCAGCCTCGTGAGCGGCACAGAGCCCATCGGCGATCTGTATCAGGATGGAGAGTGATTTCTCAAGTCCGGGCTTCTCGTCCCTGATAAGGGTTCCCAG
The DNA here is from genome assembly GCA_030630165.1 of Candidatus Krumholzibacteriota bacterium. Lineage (GTDB taxonomy): Bacteria > Krumholzibacteriota > Krumholzibacteriia > Krumholzibacteriales > Krumholzibacteriaceae > JAUWCL01. The sequence goes on along the minus strand of DAOVNN010000102.1, from coordinate 6,523 downwards.
AGTTCTTCCCTCGCAGTACGCCATCACGATGAAGAGCTTCTCGTCGAGCTCTTCTACCTCGTGGATGGCGCAGATATTCTGATGATCGAGAGAAGCAGCCGCCCTGGCCTCCTTCATGATGCGTTCGCGCGTGGAACCGTGCATCACGGAGGAAGAGGAGAGAAACTTGAGCGCGACGGTCCTGCGGAGGTTTATATCCTCCGCCCTGTAGACCACGCCCATTCCGCCCTCGCCGATCTTGTCGAGGATCCTGTAATGATAGACGGTTTCGCCGATCATCTTCCCACGAATCATGGTTTAGGTTCAGTTGTCCGAAGTCGATTTATTATGTTGCCGCTATGGATATAGTAAAGGAAAACTCAGCAAATTTCAAGAAAATGCCGATTTAAGACCCGATACACCGTATGACGACCATTGTCATATCGTCCCTCTGAGGAGCCTTCCCGGCGTGCCTGACTGTCTCATCGATTATCGTGTCGATGAGGCTCATGGCTGAGATGCTGCTGTTTGCCGTTACGATGCCGGGCAGGACATCCTCACCGAATTCCTCTTCGTCAGGATTGATCGCCTCGCTTATCCCGTCGGAAAAAACGAGGAGAGTATCTCCGGTATCCAGTTTGACAGAGTCTTCAGTATATGTTACTTCCTCGATCGCGCCGAGGACGAGATTGCCCGTTTCGAGCCTCTCGACAGCTCCTGATCCTCTTACAATGAATGGCAGGTTGTGACCGGCGTTACTGTAGATTATTTCGGAACTGTCTGGATCGAGAACTCCAAGGAAGAGAGTAGAAAATCGTTCGGGATCGGTATTCCTGAACATATGTTCGTTGGAGTGGTTCATTATCGATCCGGGAGTCGTAAGATCGAGATTCTGGCCGCGTAGCGTAGCCAGCATATTAGACATAAGCAGTGCCGCCGGCATCCCCTTGCCCGAGATGTCTCCGAGGCAGAAGAAAAGCCTGCCGTCTCCGAGCCGGATAAGATCGAAATAATCGCCGCCGACGGATTTCGCGGGCAGGCTCTTTCCCGCCACGTCGTATCCTTCGATCATCGGCGCGCCCTTCGGAAGAAGGCCCATCTGGATATTGTAGGCGATCTTCATCTCCTCCTGCATCCTCATCAGGGACTGCTCCTCTTCATACAGCCTCGCGTTTTCGATGACCTGAGCGGACTGTGTGGAGATGATGCAGAGGAGGCGCTTGTCGGTCTCGGAGAAAATGCTGCCTCCACGCTTGTTGAAGACGTTCAGTGAACCAATGATCCGACCCTTGAGGATGAGAGGGACGCTGAGGAGGGTCTTGATCGGGTTTTCCTCAGATTCCAGAGTCCTGAAACGATCGTCGTTGTCGAGGTCGTCGATAATGAGCGGTTTCTTGTTCTTCAGCATCCAGCCTGTGATCTGTGTGTCGAGGTGGAAAGGCATATAGCCGCTGCTCTGGTCGGCCCCTCGCATAATCGTCTTGAACTGGTTGTCCTGTCCGCCGTTTTCGAGCAGTGTGACGGTTCCCTGCTCGACCTTCATATGCTTGATGCATTTCTGGACGATAAGTTCGATTATCTTTTCGAGGGATAGTGTGGAGTTGATCGCCGTGGAAATATCGTTGATTATTGACAGTTCCTCGACCGCGTTCTTCAATCGCTCATTCTCGGCCTCTAGCTTATTCATCTTGCCGTTTTCATCCGCCATGATCGTCCCCCGGTTCCGAATAGTTCCGGATGTAAATGTTTAATGACACTTCCAGGTTGTCACAATATTGGTGCAAAGCCGTTATTCATATAATTTTTATATTGATTAGACGTATCCGGTCAATCAAAATCGAAAAGGTATCACTTGAGCCGATAGGATAATGAATCGTCGGAGGCGTATTTGCCTTATATCCCGCTTCACGTGCACAGTACAAACAGCCCCGGAACAGGGATGATGACAGCGTCCGAGATCGTGGAGCGCGCCGCATTTCTTGGTATGCCGGCAATCGCACTTACGGATCAATGGAACACATATGGACACTTCGAGTTATGCAAGAAAGCGGGTGCGAAGGGGATCAGGCCGGTCCTCGGAGCTGAAGTACAGCATCTCTCGCTTACCGGGCACGATGGCGTGTTTCACCTCACTCTTCTCGCCGAAAATAATGTCGGATACGCTAATCTGACCAGGCTGGTCAGCCTGCATCACGAAAAGGACGGCCCACCGCACATCACAGTGGAGGAACTCTCAGATCTCAGTAAAGGTATCATCGTTCTGTCCGGCTGCATACGCGGCGAGGTCAACCAGGCCGTTCTACACGGGAATCTCGCGATGGAGAGGGAGGCAGTCGAAAGACTGCGGGAGATATACGGCGAAGGTAACCTCTATCTCGAGATAATGACCCACAATAACGAACATGAACAGCTTGTCCTCGATAAGACGATCCTCCTGTCGAAAAAACTCAAGATCCCTATGGTCGTGACTAATAACGACAGGTATATCAAAAAGGACGACTCCGTATATTACGAGGTCCTTCGTAAACTGGCAGGAGACAAGGGAAAGGAAGAGACTTCTGAGACCTATTCCGAGTATTTCCTCAAGAGCGGGAAAGATCTCGAGACGTATTTCTACTTTTTAGAGGAAGCACTGGAGGCATCGGGAGAGATTGCGGAAAGGTGCCGTGTCGACCTGATAGATGGAACGACTATTTCATTCAGTGATGATCCAGCTGAAGACGTAACCCTGTCGGAGAAATGCAACAGACGTTTTATCCTCGAGTTTCACACAGCCGGAAGGGACACCCCCTTCGATCTGAAGAACAGGATGATGAGCGAGCTCGAGCAGGCATCGGTCGAGGAGGTATCGGGATTTCTGTTTTTCCTGGAGAAGCTCTTCCGCAGATGCAGACGCGGTGGTGAATGGATCGAGCTGGTCGGGAGTGACCTCTGTGAAAGCGTTATCGCCTATCTGCTCGGTATTGTGCCGCTGAATCCAGCAGATCACGGGCTGGTATTCGAATCTTTCGGAGCACCAGCGCCGGGGGTGCCGCCGGTCGTTGATCTTCTCAGGTCGAAAGGGCCACGCGACAGGTTTATGCGCATATTAGAGGATCTTCTTCCCGGATACCGTTTCAGGTTCCAGCTGCAGAGAGAGGATTCGTCATTTACGACCCTTGTAAAGGATCTATGTGAAAAATTCGAGATTGGAGAATCTTTGACAGAAGATATCCTGCAATCGATCGCTTCGGCAAGGAGGCGAGGCGGACTTGCGGATATCCTGGAGAGTTCAGAAAATCTCTCACATATATACAATTCGAATAAAACGGTTCGGAAGGTGCTGCATTCCGCTGCTTCACTTCATGGGCGTGTCTCTCATTTCGTTCACAACACGTCGCGAATAGTCGTGCTGCCGCCAGGGTCAGAAAAGAAGGTCTCATCGGTCAGGGGCGACAGTGGCGAAGAATTCCTCATGCTTGATACCGAGGCTGTTGCCGCACATGGGGGATGGATGCTTGCAGTGCAGCAGTCCCATTTCCTCTCGGCCATGGCGGATACAGTCGCGAGAATAAGGATGCCGGAATCCGAAAGAACCCACGAAAAACAGGAAGAGTGGAGACCACGGGATCTCAACGACGTCAGCACCTTTGAGATGATAGGTAAAGGGAATACGGCCGGCGTCTACCTGCTCGAGAGCAGAGGGATCCGCGACCTGCTTATGACGATAAAGCCGGCCGGATTCGACGATCTGGTCAATGTAATCTCTCTATACAGACCCGCGCCGCTGGAAGGGAGGCTATGGCAGAAGTATGTCGAGAACGCCGACAAGAAGGGAAAGGTGTACCTGCCGCATCATTCACTGGCCGGCCCGCTGGAAATGACCCGCGGTCTGCTCCTCTACAGGGAACAGGTCAGGGAGATTCTCCTCGGCTCGGCCGGACTTACAGGACATGACGTGGTTTTCGTCGAGAGAGCGCTCCTGACGAGGGAAGCTTCCGACCTGCAGTCGGCAAGGCTTATGTTTATACGCGGCGCCATGGACAGGGATATCGACGAAGTAGACTCGCAGAAGATATTTGACTACCTGCTGCATAACATGGGGTTCACATTCGACAAGGCGTTCAGCTGTACTCAGGCGTATATCAGCTACAGGACGGCATTCCTCAAGACCCACCACCCGGTGGAGTATTTTGCCGCCCTCTTGGATTCTACAGGGGATGTGCGTGACAGAAAGAAACGTTACCTCGACTATCTGGAACTCAAAGGTCCTAAGGTATTTTCTCCTGACGTCAACTTCAGCGGCCCCGGCTTTATCGCTGAGAATGAAGCGATCAGGGCGCCGATGTCCGAAGCCTGCGATATGACAGGGGAGGAGATCGAGACGGTGCTGGAAGAGAGGACATCCGCTGCCTTCGAGTCGCTTGAGGACCTTCTGGGGAGACTCAGCGGCAGGTTGGCGATGGAAACAGCCCTGAACATGGCTGAATGCGGCCTCTTTGACTCGCTCGGGCGGGGCAGGAAGGAGACCAGGGAAGAGGTGCTGGCTTTCTACGATGAACATGCCAGGGCAGGGGAGTTTTTCCGTCCGCACACTGAGGCGGCAAAGCCGAAGAATGAAGACGACGGTCAGCTGTCACTGTTCGATGATTGAAGCCCCTTTTTTCATTTGACTTGGCCCCTCCTCGTTGCTAGATTCCCGTAGTCAGAAAATACTATCTGAACGCATCTGAGCGTCCACATCGTCTAGCCAGGTTAGGACACTGCCCTTTCACGGCGGCAACACGGGTTCGAATCCCGTTGGGGGCGCCATTTTACTTATTAGATCATAGTAATTGCCGGCTCCGCTTGCAGATGTGTATACTGGTCACGATGCACAGCAACCCGCATGTTACGTGGCTGGCCGGTCTTGTCATATGTCTTTGTGTCTCTAACGCCCAGGTTCGGGCCGAGTCACCGTTTGCGCTGGAACCGAAGAGGGAGTGGATTCTTCTGGGGACGGGTGCGGCGATCGGAGTCACGAGCCTGGCTATGTATTCTCAGGTCGATCCGCTCACGCTTGATGAAATAGCAAACCTCGACATCAATGATATCAACGACTTCGACCGTAGTGCCGTTAAACCATACCGGGAAACCGTGGCCAGTGACGGACTGTTATATGCGTCATATCTGCTTCCGCTTACGTTTCTAGCGTACGCGGACACGAGGGAAGACTGGCGGACTCTCGGGGTGATGTGGATACAGACGATGATCCTTCAGACAAGTATCACTGGTATCGTAAAGGCAGCGGTGCTGCGAACGCGTCCTTACGCCTATGATCCCGAAACACCGCTCGATAGAAAAACATCGGAATCGGCCCGGCTTTCGTTCTATTCCGGACACACAAGTGCAACTGCGGCGAACAGTTTTTTTATCGCCCGCGTCTTTCACGAGTATCTGGAGAGCCGGAACGCGAAGATCATTCTCTGGACCGGGGCAGCACTATATCCCGCACTCACAGGATTTCTCAGGAGGGATTCGGGACATCACTGGCGCACCGACGTAATCACGGGATATGTCATCGGTGGGATGATCGGCTACTTTGTTCCACAGTTACATCTGTCCTGCCGGGGTGGGGATGCCTCTGTTCAGCCGGTTTCTACTTCTGGCGGTGCCGGCCTCGCTCTTTGCTTTACTTTTTGATACTGCGGCAATATCTGTTACAATCCGATGCGTTGCCATCGAGTTATGAGTCATTTGAGCCCATCAAAGATTGAAGCGAGGTAAGTAAAATGCTGAGCTTAGACAGATTCCGATTCCCAACGCCATGGAGGCTGGTCTTACCGGTTGCCGCGGTGGGTGTGCTGTGCCTGGTCGCGCTCACCGTTGTCCCTGTTTCGGCCCCCGCGCAGGGCGCCCAGAACTGGCCCATCATCCACCATGACATCCGGGCCATGATCCAGCCCGCCACCAGCCGGCTCGAGGTGACCGACCGCATCGAACTTGCACACCCGCCCGATCCTGACCGCCCCCTGCGCCTTCTGCTGCACCGGGATCTGGTGATTGACTCCGTCGATCTGGAGGGGACATCGCTCGAAGTAGATCGGAGTGATGGTTTCAAGCCTCGCCACTTCTGGGAACGGCCGGATTACGAACATATCGATGCCTACGCCGCCGCGAGCGAACTCACCGTCTATCCGCCGACCGGCGGTTGGCCGGACAAGCCCAGCATTACCCTGCATTATGCGGGCATCGTGTACGACAGTCTGCGTTCGCCCGAAGTGGCCTACGGCCGTGGCTTCGAGACCACGACCGGGCTCATAGGTGAGCGTGGTGCCTACCTGGCGGGTTTGACGTTCTGGATCCCCTGGAGTGGGGAGGGCCTTTTCCGTTTCCGGCTCCACGCGAATGTGCCGCCGGGCTGGGAGAGCGTGAGTCAGGGCACTCTGGACGAACACCGCGTTACCAGGGACGGACGCGTCGAATCGCTTTGGGTGGTGGACGATCCTATGACAGAGGCGTACCTGATCGCCGGTCCTTACGTCGTCCGCGAGGCGGTCCACGGCGATGTGACGGTCTATACGTT